>CACZTJ010000054.1 GCA_902784065.1 uncultured Prevotellaceae bacterium
TAGGAAGTACCTGAGAAACTGCCTGGATGTACTCCGGCTCATTGGGGAATCTCTGTTTCAGATCCTCTACAACTTTTGCTGCATTCATAATCTTTTTAATTTTTAGTGGTTATACTTTTGAGAATTACTATCTTTTGTTGTTTTCGTTTGCAAAATTACATCAAAAAATTGAATTACCAAACAAATTATCAAAAAAATCGCCAAAAAACTTTCTTTTTGCAACTTAATTGATATAAATCAAGGTCAAAGGGTAAATTCTCTTTATTTTGTTTGTGCTCGGACACAAAAGAGCTGCACCTGATGGGGTACAGCTCTCTATAAATATAATAAGGTGTAATGCCTTATTTACCGTTGTTGTTCAGCTTTGACTTGATCTTATCCACATAGGCATCGATGGTAGCCACAGCCACGATATTCACAACGTCGCGAACAGATGCGCCAAAATCTACGAAGTGAATCGGCTTGTTCAATCCCATCTGGATCGGGCCGATGATCTCTGCATCTGATCCCAGCATCTGCAGCAACTTGTAAGAAGAGCGGGCAGAAGTCAGGTTGGGCACCATCGATGGGTAGATCGGGATAAAGCTGCTGCATCTCTTCTACGGCATACTTTACCTTCTTCGCACCGTCACTGGTGTTGCTACCGAAGTTCGAGTGGCTCACCATTGCAATGACAGGTTTCTCGTTGAAGAAACGAACGGCCGTTGATGCCAACTTGGCAATATCCACGAGTGTATCCTTATTAGGATTTTCATTCACGAGTGTGTCAGCAATATAGTAGGTACCCTTCGGTGAGTTGATGATATGCATAGTACCAAAGTGCTTGTATTCCGGACGGATACCAATCACCTCATTCACTACCTTAATGGTGTTTGAGTACTTGGTGTAGAGACCTGTGATATAAGCATCAGCCTCACCTGTCTCTACCATCATCATTCCGAAGTAGTTACGCTCAAACATCTTATCGTTGGCCTCCTGGAAAGTGTATCCCTCGCGCTGGCGCTTCTCTGTAAGTATTCGTGCATAGCGCTCACGACGCTCCTGTTCAGACGGATGACGCAGATTCACAATCTCAATACCGTCCAAACTCAGTTTGAGCTGCTTTGCAAGTTTCACAATCACCTCGTCATTACCCAACAGGATGGGCTGGCAGATACCTTCAGCCTTTGCCATGACAGCAGCCTTCAGCATAGTGGGGTGAATGGCCTCAGCAAATACCACTCGCTGCGGATGAGCGGCGGCAGTAGAGTAGAGCTTCTGAGTGAGTTTGGTCTCTTGTCCGAGCAGCACACTCAGTGAACGCTTATACTCATCCCAGTTTTCGATGGTCTTACGTGCGACACCACTCTTAATGGCAGCCTTGGCTACAGCAGAAGACACCTCTGTGATAAGACGTGGATCAACAGGCTTCGGAATGAAGTAATTACGTCCGAAGGTCAGGTTGTTCACCTTATACACATCGTTCACGACATCGGGTACAGGCTGCTTTGCCAAGTCGGCAATAGCATGAACGGCAGCCAGCTTCATCTCTTCATTGATAGCTGTGGCGTGAACGTCAAGTGCACCACGGAAGATATAGGGGAATCCGATTACATTATTGATCTGGTTGGGATAGTCGGTACGTCCTGTTGACATCAGCACGTCAGGACGAGCATCCATAGCATCCTCATAAGAGATCTCAGGCACAGGGTTGGCCAGCGCGAAGATCACAGGATCCTTAGCCATCGACTTCACCATATCCTTTGACAGCACGTTACCCTTAGAAAGACCAACGAATACATCAGCATCCTTCACAGCCTCTTCTAAAGTGTGGATATCTGTACGGTTGGTGGCGAAGAACTTCTTCTGCTCGTTCAGGTCCTGACGCTCTGTAGAGATCACGCCCTTCGAGTCGAGCATCACAATATTCTCCTTTTGAGCACCGATAGCCATATAGAGCTTGGTGCAAGAGATAGCAGCAGCACCAGCACCGTTTACTACGATCTTTACCTTCTTGATATCCTTGCCGATCACCTCCATCGCATTTTTCAGACCTGCGGCAGAGATAATGGCAGTACCATGCTGATCGTCGTGCATCACGGGAATGTCGAGTGTCTTCTTCAAGCGATCCTCGATATAGAAGCACTCGGGTGCCTTGATATCCTCAAGGTTGATACCGCCGAAAGTGGGGGCGATACGCTCCACAGCCTCGCAGAACTTCTCGGGATCCTTTTCTGCCACTTCGATGTCAAACACGTCGATACCGCCATAGATCTTGAAAAGCAATCCTTTACCTTCCATCACGGGTTTGCCGCTCATAGCACCGATGTCGCCCAATCCCAATACGGCTGTACCATTAGAGATCACAGCCACCAGGTTACCTTTGTCGGTGTACTTGTAAGCAGTGTCTGGATTCTCCTGAATCTCCAGACAAGGATAAGCCACGCCAGGAGAGTAGGCGAGACTCAAGTCGGTTTGTGTACGATAAGCCTTAGTAGGCTTTACTTCGATTTTTCCAGGCCTTCCACTCTCATGATATTCAAGTGCAGCTTCTTTCGAGATCTTTACCATAGTGTATTATTAGTGATTTGTTGTTATTTCTGAAAATCGTTCGCAAAATTACAAAAATCCTTTGAAATACATTCAGATTTTTTGTTTTTTTTGTATCTTTATAAAAGATTTGTATGAATATACAGAAAACCATTTATAAAAAAAGGCTGACCCTGAGGCCAGCCCTGATTATTTACTGATGCTGCTCGCGTAGCAGATCGTTGACTGTCTTCACGGGGTTGAAGGTGCCCAGGGGCACTTCAACGAAGACTGTACTCCAGTTGCTCATAGCGCCATTCCAGAGTCCTGGCAACTCCAGTGCCTTGAGCTCCTTACCAGCCTTAGATTTTGAAGAGATGAAACCAGTGGTCTTATCTACGAAGGCAGGCAGGTCAAACGGCTTTCCCTGATAGTCCTTAACGGCACATACCAGATCTACGGGGTTGAAGTGAGTGCCTTGTGTGAACATCTTCATATAGGCCTCGTTCTTCGTATCGATCTGTGAGCTCTCCAGAATCTGCAGTGATACGGTACCATCCTGATTATAGGTCAGGAACGGACCGCCACCAGGCTCACCTACATTCTTCACGACACCACAGACACGCATCGGACGGTTCAGCTTCTCACGCAGATAAGCCGCATCGGCCTTCTTGCCCTTGGCATCGGTGCAGAGCTTCTCGCTCACAAACTTGGCGATCTCCTCAAGCTGTGCATCGGTAGCACCCTTGTCGAGCAGACGCAGATACTCGAATGCCTGCTTCTGAAGTGACACCAGCACACCAGCAATCACCTGCTTCCACTCTACAGTCTCTGGCTTCAGACGATCAGGCACCACATTGTCGATGTTCTTAATGAAGATCACATCGGCATCGATCTCGTTCAGGTTCTCGATGAGTGCGCCGTGACCACCGGGACGGAACAGCAGACTGCCGTCGTCGTTGCGGAATGGCGTGTTGTCGGGGTTAGCGGCTACTGTGTCTGTTGAGGGCTTCTGCTCAGAGAAGGTGATATCGTACTTGATACCGTATTTCTTAGCATACATATCTGCCTTCTCAGCCACCTTTGCCTTGAAGAGCGCCATGTGCTCGTGAGAAACGGTGAAATGTACGTGGGCCTCTCCATTAGAAGCTGCATAGAGAGCACCCTCTACCAGATGCTCCTCCATTGGCGTGCGTGGGCCCTCGGGATATTTGTGGAACAGCAACAGGCCTTTTGGCAACTGTCCATAGTTCAGACCTTCAGCCTTCAGCATATTGGCAGCTACAGCCTTATAGTTACCCTCAGCCATCAGCGCCTTGATGCCTTTGCCTTCGTTCTTCTGGCAGGCAGCGTCGAGTGCCTCATAGAAGGCAAAATTCTCGATAGAGCCGAAATACTTCTTCTCAAAGTCTTTGGTAGGTGCATCATAATCTGCATCCACAAAGGCGAACATGTCTTTGAACATGCGGCTGGCTGCACCTGATGCAGGCACGAACTTCACCACGCGCTTACCTTCTGCCTTATAGGCGTTCCAGATATCCTCATACTGTTTACGTGCAGCTGCATCTGGGGCGATGATGCCACGACCGATGCCGGCGGCAGCTTCAAGCTTCAGGAAAGGAAAGCCAGTTTTAAACTCGTTCAATTGATTCTCAATCTGCTCCTGGGTGATACCCTTCTGAGCAATCTGTTTCAGGTCTTGTTGTGATAGCATAACTATTTTATTTTGTTTTAGTTTGAAATTTTCTGCAAAGGTAGTAATTTTCTGCAAAAAATGCGAAGAATTTCAGAGAAAATTGTACCTTTGCCCTAAATTTCATGTTTGCATGGCAGATTTGTTCGGTTTTACATATGACGAGAAGAAGCAGATGGCTGCTCAGACGGCTCAGATCCTTGAAGAAGAGATCGGCTTGAAGGGCGATGCTATTCAGGCTGTTTATCTGATTCCAGAATTGGAGGAGGGCCGACTCGATATGACTAGTGTCGAAGCGAAATACGGGCCTCAGGTGGCTCGTATCCTGCATGGCTTGAACCGAATCCAACAGCTCTATCAGAAGAACCCTGCGGTGGAGAGTGAGAACTTCCGTAATCTCCTGCTTTCCTTTGCTGAGGATATGCGCGTGATTCTCATCATGATTGCCGACCGTGTAAACCTGATGCGCCAGATTCGTGACACCCCAAACGTGGAAGCGAAGATGGAGGTGTCGCAGGAGGCAGCTTATCTCTATGCCCCCTTGGCTCATAAGCTGGGTCTCTATAAGCTGAAGAGCGAGCTTGAAGACCTCTCGCTGAAGTATCTTGAGCACGATGCCTACTATATGATCCGTGAGAAGCTGAATGCCACAAAGGCTGCTCGTGATGCTTATATCGAAGCCTTCATCCGTCCTGTGGAGGAAAAGGTGAAAGCTGCCGGCATCAAGTGTCATATCAAGGGTCGCACGAAGTCGATCCATTCCATCTGGCAGAAGATGAATAAGCAGAAATGCGGCTTTGAGGGTATCTATGATCTCTTTGCCATCCGCATCATCATCGACTGTCCTGAGGAGAAGGAGAAGATGCAATGCTGGCAGGCCTATTCGATCGTGACGGATATGTATCAGCCCAACCCCAAACGCTTGCGCGACTGGCTGTCAGTACCCAAGTCGAATGGTTACGAGTCGCTGCATATCACCGTGCTCGGTCCTGAGCAGAAATGGGTAGAGGTGCAGATCCGAACCGAACGGATGGATGAGATTGCAGAACGAGGTGTCGCCGCCCACTGGCGCTATAAAGGCGTGAAGGGCGAAACGGGACTTGACGAGTGGCTCACGGGCATTCGTAATATGCTTGAGCATGCCGACGGTCTCGACGCGATGGATCAGTTTAAGATGGAGCTCTACGAAGATGAGGTCTTCGTCTTCACCCCTCGTGGTGACCTCTATAAGTTCCCTGTAGGTGCTACCGTCCTCGACTTCGCCTATCATATCCATTCTAAGATAGGAAATCAGTGTACGGGTGGACGCATCAACGGGCGCGTGGTGAGCATTCGTCAGCAGTTGAAGAGTGGCGATCAGGTAGAGATCCTGACATCGGCCAACCAAAAACCTCGTCAGGAGTGGCTCTCGTTCGTGAAGACTTCGCGTGCGAAGTCAAAGATCCGTCTGGCGCTGAAGGAGACGCAGGTGAAAGAGGGGCTCTTTGCCAAGGAGATGCTTGAGCGTAAGTTCAAGAACCGCAAGATTGAGCAGGAGGAGTCCACGATGTTTCATGTCATCAAGAAGCTGGGCTACAAGGAGGTGAGCGATTTCTATAAGGCGATCGCCGACGATATCCTCGATGTGAATACCGTCATCGAGAAATATGTGGAGATCAAAGAGAGTGAGAAAACCATTACCGGCGACAACCAGGCACGCTCAGCCAGTGAGTTCGAGCTTGACAATTCCAAGATATCTGGTCTCAATCCCCAGGCCTCTGACGATACCCTCGTGATCGATCGCAATCTGAAGGGCCTCGATTATCAGTTGGCACGCTGCTGTCATCCCATCTATGGCGACCCCATCTTCGGCTTCGTCACGATTAATGGCGGCATCAAGATCCATCGTCAGGACTGTCCTAACGCCCCTGAGTTGCGTCGCCGTTATGGCTATCGCGTGGTGAAAGCCCGTTGGAGTGGGAAAGGGTCCTCGCAATACTCCATCACCCTTCGTGTGATTGGCAACGACGATATCGGCATCGTGAATAATCTCACGAGCATCATCTCAAAAGATGAAAAGCTGATATTGCGCTCAATCAATATCGACTCTCACGACGGACTCTTCAGTGGCAATCTGGTGGTGATGCTCGAAGATACCTCCCGCCTTGAACAGCTTATCAAGAAACTGCGCACTGTCAAGGGCGTCAAGCAAGTAGATAGAATCTAAAACAAAAACAAATAACCGATATGAAACGACTTTTCTACATCTCATTAGCACTTGTGTTGCTTGCCAGCGTGTCATGCAAACGCAACAAGGCCGAACGTCAGTATGAACGTTATCTGAACGACTCTGATCGTGTAGAGTTTGTCACCCCGCCAGCAGATACTGTTGAGATCGAAGAAGAACTGGAAGCCGATAATGAGCCTATTGATGATGAAGGCCTCTTCTCGATCCCCGATATCCCCAATGAGCGTCGTATCAACATGAATACCAATTCAGAAGAGATCGAGGAACTCATGGGTGGTAAGGATATTGATGAAGATACCAAAGACAAGAAGAAAAAGTAGCGCCTACTCGCGATAGATCCACGCCAGCAGTTTATTCACCCATCTGATGGAGCATCTGAACCATCGGTAGGTGCTTTGCTCTTTGCCGCCAAAGCGCAGGATAAACTCCCTGAACGGATTTCTTGAGAAAGGCAGACCCACATCCATGAAACACATGTGCTGATAGCCCCTGTCGTAGGCATCCTTCATCGTGTCCCAGATGGTCACCACGTCGGGGTGCAGATGCATATAGGTCTTCCTTCGGAAGGCTGAATACCAGAGATAGGCATTGCCCTGACTATAGGCACAGACAGAGCAACCGATCACCCTCCCGTGATACTTTGTCACAAACAGGCGCCCTTCATCGCCCGCCATCATCTCTCTGAAGAAGATGTCGTCAGGAATATAGCGCTTGGGCTTCAGGATATTGTGGTGTCGCAGCAGCTTCGAGAAAGCCCTGAAGTCTTCCTCCGTCGAAACCACTTCCGTTGTCACGCCTCTGGCATGCGACGAATCGATGCGCCTCTGCAGCTTCTCGTTGATGCGCTCTTCGGGGGCATGACTGTGCAGCGAGTTGTGGATGCTCATCCAGTTTACGGGAAAGTAGCCCAGCTGCCTCAGTTGCCGGTAGCCCAGCATCTTCTGGCTCAGGTGGCTTACTTCTATATATAAGGTACGTGTATTCAGACTTTGAGTCAATGCCTTCAGCATCATCCCAAACAGCTCGTCCTTCGGGTATTCACTCTCGGCATACACCCCTTCGCTCAGCACATTGAACTGAACCAGAAAGAATGGCGGGAAGATGAAAGTCCTGTATCTCAGGAATCCGAGCATATGGCTGATGATCCTTCCCTGCTCATCCTCCACCACAACCATATACGGCTTCTGTCTGGGAGTCTTCTCCAGAATCTCAAACAGCCGCTTGCTATGAAAGAAGTTTTCTCCTTCCAACTCAGGCAGATCCTTACTTTTTCCGTAAATGGTGGTCTTTAGTCCGTTCATACTGCAAAGATAGTGTAAAATTTCGATTAAACCAAGAAATACTCGAAACGAATATTGTTTTTTGTCTTTTTTAGCATAGAAGTCTGACAAAATAGAAAATAAATGTCTCTATAAGAAATTTCCGTTTCAGGTCTTGGAATATATGTTTCAAGGCTTGGAATATATGTTTCAAAGTTTGAAACGAAAATTGATAATCCTACTCGAATCATGGTTTGATATTCTAAAATTTCTGTTTTCTCTTTGAAGTATCGATTTTTTGTATTATCTTTGTAGCCTAAATATATAATAAGGTATATGACAACATTTAAAGATTTGGCTCAGCAGCGCCGTAGCCACCGTAAGTTTACGAATGAAGAGATTGATCCTGAACACCTGAAGCTGATCCTTCGGGCTGCCCTGATGTCGCCCACCTCTAAGAGTCAGCGTGCTTGGCAGTTTGTGGTGGTGGATGACAAGCTCGACCTCGAGAAGCTGGCCGATGCCAAGAACCTCGGTTCGCAGTTCCTGAAAGATGCCCCTGTGGCTATCGTGGTGCTGGGCGACCCGATGCAGAACGACTGTTGGGTGGAGGATGGTTCGATTGCAGCTATCTCGATGCAGTATCAGGCAGAGGAACTCGGACTGGGCTCGTGCTGGATTCAGATGCGCGGACGTGGGCTCGACGACGGAACGCCTGCCGACACCGTGATTCGTGGTGTGCTGGATATCCCCGACAACCTGAACTGTCTGTGTATCATCGCCGTAGGTCATTGGGCCGACGAGCGTAAGCCTCAGGCAGAGGACCGTCTGAAATGGGAGAATGTTCATCTGAATAAGTTCTGATTATGATTAATTACGATCTGACGAAAATAAAGGCGATCATCTTCGACATCGACGGGGTGCTCAGCAGTGAGACCATCACCCTCAGCAGCGAAGGTGTGCCCCTGCGAACAGTGAATATCAAGGATGGCTATGCCATCCAGTTGGCTATGAAGCTGGGACTGCGGATTGCTATCATGACGGGTGCCAAAGTATCCAGTGTCAGGGTGCGCTATGAGGGGCTGGGCGTAGAGGATATCTATCTGGGCTGTGCCGTGAAGATAGAGACTTACAACCAGTTTCTTCAGAAGTATGGTCTGACCGATGAGGAGATCATGTATATGGGTGACGATATTCCCGACCTTGAGATCATGCGCAGGGTGGGATGTCCCGTCTGTCCGAAGGATGCCTGTCCGGAGATCAAGGAGGAGAGTCTATATGTGAGTGACCGTTTGGGCGGTCATGGTTGTGGGCGCGACGTGATCGAACAGGTGCTTCGAGCTCAGGGAAAATGGGTGATGAATGCCAAAGCCTTCGGATGGTGATGAACTACAAACTGATATTAGCCAGTAACTCACCCAGGCGCAAGGAGCTGCTTGCAGGGCTTGGAATGCCCTTTGAGGTGCGCGTGCTTCAAGATATCGATGAAAAATATCCCGACGATCTGCCTGTGAATGAGGTGGCACGCTATATCGCCAAGGAAAAGGCTGATGCCTACCGACGCATCATTGCTCCTGACGAGTTGATCATTACGGCTGATACGGTGGTGATTGTGGGTGATGAGATCTTAGGAAAACCTGTTGACGAGGCTGATGCCGTGAGGATGCTCAAGCTGCTCAGCGGTCGCACCCATCAGGTGACGACGGGCGTCTGTCTGCTCACGGCAGAGAAGGAAAGTTGTTTCGACGTGACAACCGATGTCACCTTCAAGGCTCTCTCCGATGAAGAGATTCATTATTACGTAAACCGCTATCGCCCCTTCGACAAGGCTGGTGCCTACGGCATTCAGGAGTGGATCGGCTATATCGGTGTGACGGGGCTTCACGGCAGCTATTACAATGTGATGGGCCTGCCCGTACAGCGAATTTATCAAGAACTTACTAAATATTAACAATTATGAGGAAAAAATTATTGACTCTGACGACTGTCTGCGCAGCTGTGGTAGCTGTTCAGGCACAGATTACGAAGCCTGCCATCCCCCGTGATGCGGCTTTGGAAGCAAAAGTAGAGAAGACACTGGCCAAGATGACGCTCGATGAGAAGATTGGTCAGATGCTCGAATTGAATCTTGACGTGATGGGTAAGATGACCGTTGAGAACGCCAAGGTGGATCGCGAAAAGGTACGCTCAGTGCTCCAGCAGTATGGCAGACCTGATACTGAGATTGAAGCGATGGTGAAGATGACGGATCAGGAGATCATCGACAAGTTGGGTGCCTTCCCTGTAGATATCTATCAGGGTGAGACCAGACGTCTCTGGAAGATTAATGAGACCATGCTCGACACACTCATCTCGAAGTGGAAGGTGGGCTCGATCCTCAATGCGCCCGGCTCAAGTGCTGCAACGAGGGATCAGTGGCTGCAGTGGATCAGTCAGATTCAGGAGAAGTCGATGAAGTATCTGGGCATTCCCGATATCTATGGTCTCGACCACAACCACGGTGTGACCTATACGTTGGGCGGAACACTCTTCCCGCAGCCCATCAATCTGGGTGCCTCGTTTAATACAGAACTGGCTCGCAGAGGTGCAGAGATTACGGCTTATGAGAGTCGTGCTGCCAGCTGTCCCTGGGTGTATAACCCTGTGGTGGATCTGAGTCGCGATCCCCGTTGGCCGCGTGTCTATGAGAGCTTTGGCGAGGATGCTATCGTGAACTCAAAGATGGTGGTGGCTGAGATCAGAGGCTATCAAGGCGATGACAACAACCATATCGACCAGTATCACGTAGGTACCAGCACGAAGCACTATTTTGCTTATGGTGCCCCTTGGTCGGGTAAGGATCGTACGCCTGCCTATCTCAATCCACAGATGATCCGCGAGAAGTATTTCGAGCCCTTCAAGGCAGCCGCCCTTGCCGGTACGCTGACGATGATGGTGAACTCGGCTTCTGTGAATGGTGTGCCTCTGCATGCCAGCTATGAGTATATGACCAAATGGTTGAAGGAAGATCTGCAGTGGGATGGATTCCTCGTGACCGACTGGGCTGATATTAATAATCTGTACTCGCGCGAAAAAGTGGCAAAGGACAAGAAGGATGCTATCCGTATCGCCATCAATGCCGGTATCGACATGTCGATGGATCCCTACAGCGTGGAGTTCTGCATCCTGTTGAAGGAGTTGGTAAACGAGGGTAAGGTGAAGATGGAGCGTATCGACGATGCTGTGCGTCGTATCTTGCGTGCCAAGTATCGTTTGGGACTGTTTGAGAAGCCCAATACTGGTGGTAAGGGCTACGAGAAGTTTGGTTGTGAAGAGTTTGCCAATGCTTCTCTGAAGGCTGCTGAGGAGAGTGAGGTGCTGCTGAAAAATGATGGAATCCTGCCGCTGGCTAAGGGTAAGAAGATTCTGCTCGTTGGTCCTAATGCCAACCAGATGCGCTGTCTGCATGGTGGTTGGAGCTATACCTGGCAGGGTTCGAAGGCTGAGCATCACTCAGAGAAATACAATACGATCTATGAGGCACTGTGCAATAAGTATGGTAAGGAGAACATCATTCTTGAGCAGGGTGTGACCTATAATGAGAATGGTGCCTACTACGAAGAGAACGAGCCGCAGATTGCAAAGGCTGTGGCTGCTGCTGCAAAGGCTGACATCATCATCGCTGCCATCGGTGAGAACTCATACACAGAAACGCCAGGAAACCTGACCGATCTCTGGCTCTCTGAGAACCAGCGCAACCTGGTGAAGGAACTTTCCAAGACAGGCAAGCCCATCATACTGGTGCTGAACGAAGGCCGTCCGCGTCTGATTGCTGATATCGAGCCGCTAGCTAAGGCTGTGGTGGATATCCTGATTCCCGGTAACTACGGTGGTGATGCATTGGCTAACCTGCTGGCTGGTGATGTGAACTTCTCGGCTAAGTTGCCTTATACCTATCCTCGTGAGATCAACTCGCTGAACACCTATGATTATAAGGTAAGTGAGGAGGTTGGCACGATGGCTGGTGCTTATAACTACGATGCAAAGGTATCGCTGCAGTGGCCTTTCGGCTATGGCTTGAGCTATACCACCTACGAATATTCCAACCTGAAGGTTGACAAGACTCAGTTTACAGCAGATGATGTGCTGAAGGTGACGGTGGACGTGAAGAACACTGGTGCTAAGGCTGGTAAAGAGGCTGTGCTGCTGTATTCAAGTGACCTTGTGGCTTCTGTCGTGCCTGACAACAAGCGTCTGCGCGACTTTACGAAGATCGAACTGCAACCCGGTGAGGTGAAGACCGTTACCTTCGAGCTGCCTGCTAAGAGTCTCGCTTTTGTAGGTGCCGACGGCAAGTGGACACTCGAAGAGGGTGACTTCGTGCTGAAGGTGGGTGATCAGACAGTGAATGCTGCCTGCACTCAGACAAAGACATGGGAAACCCCGAACATTTGAGTTCGGGGTCTCTATAGGAAGTAGGGATTGTACTGCAGTTCTTCCGCGATGGTCGTCTTCGGACCATGACCGCTATAGATGACGGTGTCGGGTGGAAGTTTGGCAATGACGTTATGGAGACTGTCCATGATATCCTTATAACTGCCACGATCGAAATCAGTACGTCCAATACTCATACGGAAGAGGGTATCGCCTGTAAAGGCAATGCTCCCTTCTTTATTATAAAAGGTGACACCACCAGGCGTATGACCTGGGGTCTTCAGGATCTCAAAGACGTGATTTCCGAAACGGATCTGCTCGTCGTCGCTGAAAAAATGACCCACCTGAGGATAATGACGATGCAGGGGGATGCCAATCATCGACTCGAACTGTTTCGGCAGATCGTTGATGAGAAAGGCATCGTCGGCAGAGATCTCCACCATCAGTCCGTAGATCTGGAAAAGGAAATCATTGCCGAAGTTATGGTCGAAGTGCCCATGGGTAGCCAGCAGGTGGACAGGCTTGAGCTGTTGGGTGTCGATATACTTGCGGATGGCCTGACACTCTTCGTTGTAATAGGCGCCGCAGTCGATGATCACACACTCGCGGGTCTCATCGCTCACCACGTAGGTGTTCTCTTGCAGTTGGTTGCATTCGAAAGACTTAACGGTAATCATTGCTTCTGAATCAGATGGGTAGATAAATCACATGTTTCTCCTTAAACCACTCCTCGCTAAAGAACTTGCTGATATCTGTCAGTTCAACGATGTTGTGGTAGGGGCGCGTCTCTGCTTGTAAGTCGCCGCCCTTCAGACAGATGATGCCGTTGGGGAGGGCGTTACGCTGGGGCTTGGCGATATTCTTCCTGACAATCTTCTCAAGGTCGGGCAACGCCATCACAGCGCGACTTACCACGAAGTCGTACTTGCCTTTCTCGTCTTCGCCTCTCAGCTGTACAGGGGTGCAGTTCTTCAGTCCGATGGCCTGACTTACCTCCTGAGCCACACGAATCTTCTTGCCAGTACCGTCGATGAGCTTGAACTGGCACTCAGGAAAGAGAAT
>CACZTJ010000055.1 GCA_902784065.1 uncultured Prevotellaceae bacterium
TACTTGTTCTTTACAATGATGAATGACTCGTCTGTCGGCAGTTATTTCCGTGCATGCGCCGCACACACCTTCGCCGCAACACATCTTGGCATTGTTGCAAGCCGAGAGCTTTACATGACGGTTGCCGATATAATGAAGATAGGTGGCTACCTGGTGTATCACATATTCCGAAGCACCGACATGAATCAGACTGCCGCCATCGGTCACGAATCGCCTGATGAGGTGTTTGGCAGGTGTGCTGAGCTCATCATCGTCATCAAGCAGAGTCAAAGGTCTGTATGGAAGTTCAAACAGATCGAGCTGGAACTTCAGGATGGAAGGAGAGAAATTTCCTTCGTCAACATACAATTCAGTTTCGTTGTGCCTTGATTGCAGATACTTGACTGCAGATACCGATGGCAATAAACCAATGCCCTTGGTCAGTATCAGGCAGCGACCCGACAGTTGCGCTTCCAGATGCTGCAATCCTAACAGACCGTTGCTGTACGGGCCGCGTATCAGCAGCGTGTCGCCCTCGGCTAAGTCCTTGAGCTGGATCGTCTTGACACCACTAAAAAGAACCGTCATTCCTATGCTGCCTACCATCATCTCCTCAAATTGTACGGAGATGGGTACATCGTACCAGGAAGCCGCATCTTTTCGGCGTACAAACACAAAGCCGCCCGGACGTTTCACCTCCCTCTCTAATGATAAAGGAACCTTAACCCTAAAAAACACCAGACCGTCGTAATGAATTACCGACATCACTTCGCATTCATACGTTAACCGACTGGGTTTCGCCTTCCCACCATTTCTGAGCAGTTCCTGCTTGATGCAGATACCACCACTGGCCTTGCAGTCGCAAAAGTCCTTGCCATTGACCTGACTGCAAACTGCACAACCACCCGTCACTGCCAAAATACATGGGCAGAAACGGCTGCCATAATCAGCACATAAACCGTTTATAATCACAAATTTTCAATTACAAGTTTTTATTCCTTCAATTAATAGATGTTGCAAATATAAGAAGAAAAATCTGAATTTGGATTGATTTGATTGTTAATAATTATTAAGGCAACATCATTTCAACTCCCCTGCCATCCCGACTAAACGCCGCCACCTCCTGTCATCCCGACTAAACGCCGCCACCTCCTGTCATCCCGAGCGTAGTCGAGGGATCTCTTGAGATCTCTCCATGCGCTTCGCTTAGTCGAGATGACATATGGGGCGCTCGAAAGGACAAAAGGGCGTTCGGGGGGGGGAGGAGGCAAAAAAAAGCGAGCCGTAAGGCCCGCTTTTTTGGGTGTTATTAATAAGCGTGATCGCTTGTGAGGTCTTCCTTGGTGAGTTTCTTCTTGTCGATGGCGTACCAGGCGTAGATGATATAGGCCAGTACGAAGGGCACGAGCAGTGAGACATAGAACATCGTGGTGAGGGTGAACTCACTGGAGCAGGAGTTCTGGATGGTGAGCGACGACTGCAGGTCGGCAGTAGAAGGATAGTAGGCAGTGTTGTTCCAAGCCGAGCAGAGCAGCAGGGCGAGTACGGTGAGTACGGTGCCGATGCCTGCAGGCCAGATGCCGCCGACATAACCCTTTGCGAAGATGGTCTTACCGATGCCGAAAAGCACGAGCACCACGCCGATCAGTAACACTACGAGCAGATACCACATCTCAATGAAATTGTTGAAGTACTTATAGGGCTCCATGTAGATGATCTCCGAAGCGGGATTGTAGGCAAAGCCCTCCTTGAGCAGCAGATGCACCAGATAGGCTACAAACAGCACGAGGAAGGGAACGGTGGCGGCGATGAGATGGCCCCTGCCACGTAAGCGGATGCCCTCGTCGGCCACATTGTTCATCACGTAGAGGATACCCAGAACGCGAGCCAGGAACACCACGGCGAAGCCCAGCACGAGCACCCACGGATTGAGCAGGGCGTCGAGACCATGGGAGGCGTTTGCCCAGCGGGAGATGATGGGGGTGATGGCCCCTGCCTCGATGAGGTTGTCCTTCGCCACGATGAAGTTGGAACCCTCGAAGAAGGTGGCAACAGCACCGCCTAAGAGCAGCGGACCCAGGATGCCGTTGAGCCTGAGGAAGAACTGGAAGGTGCGTGGGCCGAGGATATTGCCGATCTTGTTCTGGAACTCATAGCTGACGGCCTGCAGCACAAACGTGAAGAGGATGATCATCCAGAGCCAGTAGGCACCACCGAACGAGGTGGAGTAGAACAGGGGGAACGAAGCGAAGAAGGCACCGCCAAAGGTGACGAGCGTGGTGAAGGTGAACTCCCACTTACGCCCTGTGGAGTTAAAGACCAGCCGACGGCCTTCTTCCGTCTGACCCAGAGAACTGGCTACGGAGTTGGCTCCCTGTACGAAGAGCAGGAAAACTAATAGTGCACCAAGGAGTGACACGATGAAGCACCAGTAATGCTGTAAGAATTCGTATGTCATAATTGTGGTCCTTTCTTAATTTGTTTAAGCATGATGTTGATCTCTACGGCAAGCATGGCAGTGAAGAGGATGAGGAACAGGAAGAACGTGATCATCACACTCGACGACTGCAGGTCGCTGACAGCTGCCCAGGTGGGGAGCATGTCTTGGATGGTCCAGGGCTGACGGCCGAACTCGGCAACGAGCCAGCCACTCTCTGAGGCGATATAGCCCAGCGGGATGAGGGCGATGGCTACCCAGTAGTGCCATTTAGGCAGTCCAGCAATCGAGCGGTCGCGCCACAACGGCTTGGGCCATCCGTAAGCTCCTGCCAGCACAACGGCGAAGAAGAGGATGAACAAACAGCCGGCACCCACCATGATGCGGAAAGACCAGAAGTTGACGGCGATGGGTGGCACCACCTCAGACTTGTCGCGGATATAGCCATAGCCGAAATACGGCATGTTCTCTGTGAGAATGGTGAGCTGGGCGTTGATGACGGAGTCTTCGGCTCCTTCGTGCTTCGCTCTCCGATAGGCGGCAAGGGCAGCGATGGCCTGCTTGCCTCGCTCGATCTTCTCATCGACAGAGGGCTCCACCTTGCCATCAGGTGTGGTGTAGCCGTTCAGGATATTGTTCACACCAGGCACATAGCCGTGGAAATCGTTGGTAGCCATGAACGAGAGGGCATTAGGCACCTCGATGCCTTCAATCACTTTGAGGCCGATGTCGTTGCCACCATCATAGAGTGCTTCCATGGCAGCCAGTTTCATGGGTTGTACGGCAGCGACGTCCTGTGCCGACTTATGACCTGTGGCCTCAAGGGCGAGGCGCGGCTCACGGCGCTTCATCATATACCAGCAGCAGACGCCTACACAGAAGACGGCACCGATGATCCAGGCTGAGGTTACCGTGTGACAGAACTTGCTGACGGCAAAGGGCGACAGCGCCACCTCGGCGAAGGACACCATCTCATTGCGCATGGTGTCGGGATTGAATGCACAGCCCACGGGATACTGCATCCAGGCATTGGCGACGAGGATCCACCAGGCGGAGATGGTGGCGCCCAGACCTGTGAGCCAGGTAGAGGCGAGGTGGAAGCCTGGCGATACCTTCTTCCATCCGAAGAACATCACAGCCACAAAAGTCGATCGACCAGTTGGTGCCAAACTCAAACTCGAGGATGATACCTGTGGCGACACCCATGGCGAAGTTGATGCCGAAGAGTTTCTGCCAGAAGATGGCAGTGTCTTTCCAGAACTGCTCTTTCGTACGATAATAGATGGTCTCCACAATACCCATGATAACCGCCAGTCCGAGGGTCAGGGGTACGAAGAGCCAGTGATAGATTGCCGTGAGGGCAAATTGTGCTCTCGACCAGTCGATGGTTCCGGCATCAATGTCTAAAAACAGGTGATTGAACATAATGATATAGTTTTTTGATTATTGTGAACGATTCACGAGTTCGTTGGCTACATAGCCCGACTCATCGCCCTGAGCGTGCTCTTTCAGGAAATTGGGGAAGAAGAACACCTTCAGGATGGCAAAGATGATAAACAGCTTAATCAGGATGATAGCCCAAAGCGTCTTGCCCAGGCGCATGGAGCGAAATCCATCGTAGTAGAGATAGAAAGCCTTATGTAAAAAGCTATCTTTGTTCATAGGTTGTCGTAATTTTGTCGCAAATATAAGTGATTTATTCATAACTTCCAAATAAATAAGGTATAAAACTGCAAAAAATCTTTGTTATTTCGTGGAAAAGGACTAACTTTGCACCGATTTTTTAGAAAAGGTTGTTTTATGAACAAGAAAATTCTTATTCCCCTGATTGTGCTGGTGGTTATCCTCTGTGGTGGTATCGCCTGGCTGTTCTTCTCGCTTCAGGACCAGAAACAGGCTAACCAGGAGATGCAGGAGCTCGTGGAGCTTGACAAGCAGGAGATGGAGAATGAATATGCGCGCTTTGCCTTGCAGTATAGCGAGATGAAGACGATGATCACGAACGACTCTATCGTGGAGCAGCTGACACAGGAACAGCAGAAGACCCAGCAGCTGCTGGAGGAACTGAAGCGGGTGAAGGCGACAGATGCCCGTGAGATAGCCCGTCTGAAGAAGGAGCTGGAGACAGTGAGGGCCGTGCTGCGTGACTATGTGATGCAGATCGACTCGCTGAACCGTCTGAACGAGAACCTGATGGCAGAGAATACACGTGTGAATGCGGAACTGGAGCAGCGTACGGCTCAGGTGGCTGGTCTCAGCAGTGAGAAAGCCTCTCTCTCGGAGAAGGTGGCGATAGCTGCCCAGCTTGATGCCGCAGGTATTCAGCTGCAGCTTCTGAACAAGCGTGGCAAGGACACCAAGAAGCTGAAGGACTGCAAACAGATGAAGGTGGACTTCGATATCACGAAGAACGTGACAGCCTCGAATGGTCATCGCACCATCTATGTGCGCATCCAGAATCCTGGCGGTAATGCGCTGGGGGGCGGCGGTACCTTTGCTTACGAGAACCGTCAGCTGGAGTGCTCTGCCCACAAGACGATTGAATATACGGGTGAGGAGACGCACGTCACCGTGTTTTGGAATGTCTCACAGATGTTGGAGGCAGGCGACTACCGCGTGAGTATCTTTGCCGACGGAAATATGATTGGAACGAGAACATTTAGTTTTAATTAAAGAAATATGAACAAAAAGATTGCTTTTGGCTTTTGGCTTTTGGCCTTTGGCTTCTTGCCGGCTGGTGCACAGAGGGTGCTCTCGCTCGATAGTTGCCGGCAGATGGCCTTGCGCAACAACAAGCAGCTAAGTATCTCCAAGATGAAGCAGGATGTGGCGGCTAATGAACGTAAGTCGGCCCGCACCAAGTGCACACGACGAAGGAAGTGTCTATACTGAACAATGATCAGAAATATGTGCTTTCAAATGTGGGTACTGGTCTGGTATCACAGTTGCCGGCTCCGATCCAAGAGAAGTTGGGAGGGCTTCAGACGGCGCTAAACGCTCTTGGACAGGATGTCGTTGATGCGTTTCGTACTGATACGCGTGATATGTTTGCGGGTACTGTTGCCCTTACTCAGCCCATTTTCATGGGTGGTAGTATTATTGCTTTCAATAAGATTGCTGATATCAAGGAGAGAATTGCTGCGAATTCACTGGATGCCAGCAGACAGTCAACGCTTTATACGATCGACCAGGCCTATTGGCAGGTTGTATCGCTGCACCACAAGAAACAGTTGGCAGAGAGCTATCTTGAACTGGTGAAGAAACTTGATGCTGATGTCAGCAAGATGATCGATGAAGGTGTCGCCACAAAGAGTGACGGCCTGAGTGTCGATGTGAAGGTGAATGAGGCAGAGATGACGCTGACGAAGGTGAACGACGGACTCGTACTCTCCCGTATGCTGCTGAACCAGCTCTGCGGACTGCCGCTTGACGAACAGGTGACACTGGTTGATGAGCAGGCAGAGAACATCGCCGTGGTAGAGATCTCGGCAAAGCCTGATGTGGAGATGGCCGTTGCAAACCGTCCGGAGTTGAAGTTACTCGAGAATACGGTCGCCCTTTCCAAACAAGCCACCAATGTACTGAAGGCAGGCAATCTGCCACAGGTGGCACTGACGGGTGGCTATCTCATCAGCAATCCCAATGTGTTTAACGGTTTCGAGAAGAAGTTCTCTGGTATGTGGAATGTCGGAGTCTCCGTGCGAGTACCCATCTGGAACTGGGGCGACGTGATGCTCAGTCGAATATCCTGCGTGCAGACGAGAACCTGCGTATGGCTAACCTCGGTTTCCGTGAGGGTGTGATCACACCTACCACGGTGATGGAGGCTCAGACAGCCTGGCTTCAGGCACAGTCGCAGAAGATTGATGCCGAGATTGATGTCAAGTTGTCGCAGGTAGATCTGCAGAAGGCACTTGGTACATTGGAATAAATAGTTAAGTAAATAGTTAAATAGTCAAATAATAAAATCATGTCAGCAAATAGTCAACATAAGAACATTATGCTTGCCGTGTTGGGATTCTCGGTAGTAGTAGTGATCGTAGCAGTGATTGGACTCATCGTACTCGACCGTGATCCGGATATCATTCAGGGTCAGGTAGAGGTGAGCGAGTATCGTGTATCAAGTAAGGTGCCTGGTCGTATTCTCGAACTTCGTGTGAAGGAGGGCGACTACGTGAAGGCTGGTGATACCCTTGCCATCCTGGATGCACCTGAGGTGCGTGCCAAGATGGAACAGGCACAGAGTGCAGAGAATGCCGCAGCTGCCTTGGAACTGAAGGCGCAGAATGGTGCCCGCAAGGAGCAGATTCAGGGGGCTTTCTCGGTATTGCAGCAGGCCAAGGCTGGTTACGAGATCGCAGAGAAGTCCTACAACCGTGTACAGCGCCTCTTTGACGAGGGTGTGATGAGTGCCCAGAAGCGTGATGAAGCCTTTGCCAACTACAAGGCGATGGAGGCTCAGATGAAGGCTGCTCAGAGTCAGTACGATATGGCAGTGAATGGTGCCCGCATGGAAGATAAGATGGCTGCCTCTGCCCAAGTGGGACGTGCCAAGGGTGCTGTGCAGGAGGTAAACTCTTATATCCACGAGACTGTACAGATTGCCCAGAAAGAGGGTGAGGTGACAGATATCTATCCCAAGGTGGGTGAGCTGGTAGGCACTGGTTCTCCTATCATGTCGATTGCCATGATGGATGATATGTGGGGCACCTTCAATGTGCGTGAGGATCAGCTGAACGGCATGCAGGTAGGCACAGAGTTCTCTGTATTCGTTCCAGCTTTCAATAAAGAGGTGAAGATGAAGGTCTATCACCTGAAGGATCAGGGCTCGTTCGCCGTCTGGAAGGCTACCAAGGCCAACGGTCAGTACGACTTGAAGACGTTTGAGGTGAAAGCCCGTCCGGTAGAGAAACTTGAAGGTCTGCGTCCAGGCATGTCACTCGTGATCAATAAGTAAAAGGTAGAAAGTGAAGTATCTAAGACTTTTATGGGCTGTCATCAAGCGTGAATGCAAGATTCTCTATGTGAATCCCATTTACTTCTATAGTATGGTGGCGTTCCCACTGTTGGCGATGGTGTTCTTCACCACACTGTTGGATGATGGTGTGCCACAGGAGATGCCAGTGGGTATTGTCGATCTCGACAACACTACGATGACACGTGCGCTGGGACGTAAGCTTGACGGCTTCCAGAGCTCGACGGTGGTGGCTCATTATCCCTCTGTGGCAGATGCACGTAAGGCGATGCAGACCAATGAGATCTATGGCTTCCTATATCTGCCGAAAGGTACGACGGAAAAGCTGCTTGCCAGCAGGCGCCCCACCATCTCGTTCTATTACAGTCAGACCTCATTGTCGGCTGGTTCGATGGTGATGAAGGACCTGAAGACCACTGCCACGCTTGGGGCGATGGGTGTAGGACAGGCCACGATGCGTGCCAAGGGACTGACCGACAAGCAGATTCAGACACTGCTGCAACCTATCCGTATCGACCTCCATCAGATCGTGAATCCCTGGAGCAACTATAATATGTATCTCTCAACGGTGTTCGTGCCTGGTGTGATGATGCTCTTCATGTTTCTGATCTCTGCCTATTCGCTGGGTATGGAACTGAAGTTCGGCCGTGGTAAGGAGTGGCTGGGAATGGCTGACAATAAGATTGTCATTGCCATCCTGGGCAAGTATCTGCCTCAGGCGTTGATCTTCTCTGCTATCATTTTCTTCTATGAGTTTTATATCTACGCCATCCTGCACTTCCCCCATGAAGGTGGGCTGTGGGATATCCTGTTGCTGATTGTGCTTCAGGTGTTCAGCTCCATAGGTTTCGGCATCTTTATCTTCGGTCTGATGCCTTCGCTCCGTATGTCGATGAGTGTCTGTTCGCTTTGGGCGGTGCTTAGTTTCTCGATGGCAGGCTCTGCCTTCCCCATGATGGGTATGGACGGCTCCCTGCAGGCGATGACTTGGCTCTTCCCCTTGCGCCATTATTACATGCTCTATCAGATAACGGTGTTCAATGGATTCCCATTGGCTGATGCCTGGTTCCACCTGGTGGGTCTCGTGGCTTTCACACTGACACCTTGGTTTGTTCTTAGTAAGGTTAAAAACGCAATGCTCAACTATGTCTATATACCGTAAGATGATCAACTGGCTCGATGATGTCGCCCATGTATGGCGGCAGGAATTGAAACATGTGTTTCGTGACGAGGGCGTACTGATGTTCTGCATTTTGGTGCCTTTGGGCTACCCCTTGCTCTATTCCTGGATCTATAATAACGAGACAGTCCATGAAGTGCCTGTGGTGGTGGTTGACCAGTCAAACTCACAGGAGTCGCGCAAGTTCATCCGTATGTGTGACGCCTCACCTGATGTGAAGGTGGCATGCTATGCCGTGGATCTCGACGATGCTAAGTCGCTCGTGTCCAGACAGGTGGTGAAGGGCATCTATTTCATTCCAGAGGACTTTGCCACCAAGCTGAACCGGATGGAGCAGAGCACGATCAGCGTGTATTGCGATATGGCGCTGATGCTGACCTACAAGGCTGTCTATCAGACTGCCTTGGCGGTGACGACGGAGATGGGTGTCGAGATCAAGAAACATCTGTTAGGCAACTATACGGCACGTGACGACTTGGTCTCTACAAGTCCATTGCATGTGGAGGAGGTGTCAATCTTCAATCCCTCGGGTGGCTATGGCTCGTCGGTGCTTCCAGCTGTGCTGTTCCTGATCATTCAGCAGACACTTGCCTTGGGTGTGGGTATGGCTGCAGGTACGGCTCGTGAACGCAGCCGATACAGTGATGTCGTGCCTGTTGACAGATGTTACTCCAGTGTGGGACGAATTCTCAGCGGCAAGTCGTTGTGCTATCTCATGATTTATATAGTGATGTGTACCTATCTTGCCATCGTCGTTCCGAGGATGTTCAACTTTATCCATATTGCCACATGGCAGAGTCTGCTGGCATTGTTGATACCTTTTCTGCTGGCATGTGTGCTCTTTGCTCAGACTGTATCCTGTCTGGTGCACTATCGTGAGAATGTGATTCTGCTGGTGGTGTTTATGTCTGTACCGCTGCTGTTTATGAGTGGTGTGTCCTGGCCGCAGTCGTCGATCCCCAGCTTTTGGCAGGTGGTGTCATGGATCTTCCCAAGTACCTTTGGCATTCGTGCCTTCGTCAGACTGAACTCGATGGGTGCCACTCTGGTGGATGTGAAGCATGAGCTGATCTGTCTGTGGCTTCTGGTAGGCTTCTATTTCGCTATGGCATGTATCGTCTATGGCATAGAGATGAGTCGGGCGAGACAGCATATAAGGGAGCGTCTGGAGATGCTGCGCAAGAAGCGTGAGGTTCACCTGCAACTCAAAGGAAAGAAAATAGGATCCGAAGTCAAGTAAGCTTCGGATCCTTTTTATTATGATCAATGTACTGTTTAGGAATTCATTCCTACAATCTTCGTCTTTGGCTGCTCTTTGTTGCGGCGGTTGACAACGGTGACAACTGCCTGTGCCAGATTGATGAAGGCAAGGCCTGTGGCCGTCTCGCTGCTCAGGGCTGCTGGGGTGCCGGCATCGCCATTGTCGCAGATACTCTGTACGAGTGGTATCTGAGCCAACAGTGGAACCTGCATCTCTTCAGCGAGGCGCTTGCAACCCTCCTTTCCAAAGATATAGTATTTTTTCTCTGGTAGTTCAGCAGGTGTGAACCATGACATATTCTCGATGAGTCCGAGGATGGGTACGTTCACCTTTTCGTTCCTGTACATGTCGATACCTTTGCGGGCATCGGCCAGTGCTACTTGCTGAGGCGTCGATACGATGACAGCACCAGTGATGGGCAATGTCTGGAGCAGGGTGAGATGGATGTCACTGGTACCTGGAGGCGTGTCGAGGATGAAGAAATCAAGTTCACCCCAGTCGGCATCTGCAATGAGCTGTTTGAGGGCACTGGTGGCCATTCCACCTCGCCAGAGAGTGGCTGTGGTGGGAGATACGAAGAAACCGATGGAAAGCAGTTTGACACCATACTGCTCAATAGGTACGATGAGGTCGCGCCCGTCTTTCTTGATGGCGTATGGACGTTCACTTTCCACGTTGAACATCTTGGGCATGGAGGGTCCGAAGATATCTGTATCAAGCAGGCCTACCTTGTAGCCAAGACGTGCCAAGGCAATGGCGAGGTTGGCAGAGACAGTGCTCTTGCCTACACCACCTTTGCCAGAACTGACGGCAATGATATTCTTGACGCCAGAGAGCATCTGTCCAACCTCTGGACGAGGTGCTGTTTTGAACTCAGTCTCTATCGTTACTTCTACCTCTTTGCCACAATGGTATTTGATGGCAGCTTCAGCAGCTTTGACAGTGGATTTCAGGAAAGGGTCCGTATCACGTGGGAAGGTCAGAACGACCTTCACCTTCCAAGGCTCACCATCTTTGGATGGGGCAGCAACAGATGGGGTGTCTGCCACCATCTCACTCTCCTCTAAGTTTTTCTTCGTGCCGGCATAGGTCACTGTTGCCAGCGCGTCCATAATCATTTTGGGATATAATACCATATATTCTTTATTTTGCTTTATCGAGGGAACTGCGCTTGGAGCGGTGATAGGAGCGGTAGTCATCGAGTTCAATCTCTATATCCGGCTCTTCTAGCACTTTCTCTCGTGGCAGTTGCCATTTCATATATCTGATGTTCAGTCCGCGGGCTATCCACATCGACTCATAATAGGTTTGGATCGCGAGAATCTTCTTTGTGTCTTCGTCGATGCGCTCATCGTGATAGAGGTCTTCTGTCCTGAAAATCACGGGCAGACCGTTCTTCTCCACCATATATGAGGTATAGGTGAAGAGGAAATTGGAGTCAGTCTTCAGGTGGATGATGCCGCCATCAATCAAAAACTGACGATAACGCGTCATAAAATAGGTGGATGTCAGGCGCTTTCTCGGATTCTTCATCTGCGGATCACTAAAGGTGAGCCAGATTTCCTGTACCTCATCTTCTGCGAAGAAACGATCGATGATCTCGATGTTAGTGCGGAGAAACGCCACATTCTTCAGCCCTTCATTGAGGGCTTGGGTGGCTCCCGTCCACATGCGGGCTCCTTTGATATCCACCCCAATGAAATTCATCTGAGGATAGAGCTTGGCAAGTTCTACCGTATATTCCCCCTTGCCGCACCCGAGTTCGAGCACGATGGGATTCTGATTCTTGAAATACTGTTCATGCCATTTGCCCTTCATATCAAAAGGAACATGTTCCACTACCGAAAAGGGGTACTGGAACACGTTCTCATAGGTTTCCATGTCGGCGAATTTCGCCAATTTGCCTTTGCTCATTTACGCTGTTTTAATTTTTTCTTCGTAATAATGGGCAAAAGTGGTATCCATGTAAGGAGCCAGGAAGAAGAAACCGATACCGAGGGTCATAAGGCTGAGGATAATCCAGCCAATGAAACTGAATCCCAGCCAGAAGAGTTTCATCTTGTGCCCCTGAGTCAATTCCCAACTCTTTCTCAGGGCATCCATCGCACTGATCTCCCGATCGTCCTTCAGCAGATAAGGAGCCATCACCAGTCCGACGGCAAGTATGATACCAGGAATGATGAAGAGACAGAAGCCAATCATCATGGCGACGATATAGAGAAACTCCATCAGGAAAGTGCGGGCGAAGTCCTTATAACCATCAAACAGACGCTCATAGTTGATGTCTTCCTTGCGGATGAGATTCAGGAAGAACACAGTGAAACTCCACTGAAGAGGCAGACAGAGCAGTGACCAGACGCTGTTAACGCTCATGCCTAAGGCAAAATCGTTGCCAAAGGGCATGGAAACAGCGCTGCTGATACCGCCTGAGATGAGGGCAACGATCAGCGTAGCAATGGCTGCTGTGCCCCAGTTGCCTTCCAGACTAGCGAGCGCTTTGTTCTTAAAGTATTGATTACTTTCCATAACGATTCGTTATTCAATCACAACCGTAGTCCAACCGTGCTTGTCTTCAATCTCACCATACTGGATGCCACGCAGGGTATCGAAGAGCTTCTTTGACATCGGACCTGGCTTCTCACCGAATGAGTAACGCTTGCCTGTGTCGAGGTCGTCGATATATGAGATAGGCGAGATCACTGCTGCAGTTCCGCAAGCACCAGCCTCCTCGAAGGTCTCGAGCTCCTCCTCAGGAATGGGGCGACGCTCTACCTTCATACCCAGGTCTTCAGCAACCTGCATCAAGCTCTTGTTGGTGATAGAGGGCAGGATAGAGGTAGACTTTGGTGTCACGTATGTATTATTCTTGATGCCGAAGAAGTTGGCAGCGCCACACTCGTCGATATATTTCTTCTCCTTGGCATCGAGATAGAACTCACAGGCATAACCCTTCTCATGAGCCAGGTTGTTGGCAAAGAGTGATGCTGCGTAGTTTCCACCCACCTTATATTTACCAGTACCGAGCGGAGCCGAACGGTCGTACTCACGCACAATCACGTAAGGATTGCTGCTGAAACCACCCTTGAAGTATGGACCTACTGGTGTTACGAAGATGAGGAAGCAGTACTCCTTAGCTGGGTGTACGCCTACCTGAGCACTGGTTCCGATAAGCAGCGGACGGATATAGAGCGTTGCACCACTCTCGTAAGTGGGGATCCACTCCTGGTTGAGGCGAACCACTTTCTTTACCATTTCGGTAAACAGTTCTGTGCTTACTTCAGGCATCATAATGCCACGACAGGTGCTCTGCAGACGGGCAGCATTCTCATCGACACGGAAGATGCGCACCTTTCCGTCAGGACAGCGATAGGCTTTCAGACCCTCGAATGCCTCCTGACCATAGTGCAGACAGGTTGCAGCCATGTGCAGTTTCAAATACTCGTCGGAGCAAACTTCGATTTCTCCCCATTTCCCGTCGCGATAGTAGCAACGTACATTGTAGTCGGTCTTCATGTATCCGAATGACAGACTACCCCAATCCAGATTCTTCATTGTTACAATCTTATTAATGTTTCAAATTGATTGCAAAAGTACATATTTTGCGTTAAATTTGCAAAGAAAAAAGTGTAAAACTTACGAATTAGCGAGTATTTTCTTGATTTCTTCGTCTGTTTTAGTCAATTTGTCCTTGCAGAGCCTAATCAATTCCTGTGCACGTTTAAGCTGTTCCGACATCTGGTCGATGTCAAGTTCGTCGTTCTCCATCTTACGTACGATGGCTTGTAATTCCGCATATGCGGCTTCGTATTTGATATCCTTGCTCATTTGATAATTGATTTGAGGGTTCCTTTTTCTAAACGGGTTTCTATCTCGTCGCCTGAGTGCAGCTGTTGAGAGTCGCGAACAGTTTTACCATGATGGAGCGTGATGCTGTAGCCACGCTTTAAGAGCTGTTGAGGGTCGAGGTTCTTGACTTTTTCTTCTAAGATTTCTAAACGATGATGCTCACTGGTCAGTCGTCGTTCAATTAACATGGGAATCATCTGTCCGATAGCGTCGAGACGGGCTTCCTGACGGGTCTTCACAATGGAGAACAGGCGGGGAATAGCTTCTGATACGGCTAAGAGCTGAGCGTTGAGCACTGAGAGCTTTTGTTGAACAGAACGTGTGATAGTGTTTTGGGAATTGTTGATGGTGTCGAGCACCTGCTTCAGGTGGTCGATGAGCAGGGCTGCTGCTGCCGTAGGTGTTTTCACCCGCATGTGGCTTACCATGTCGAGGATGCTCTCGTCGCGTTCATGTCCGATACCAGTGATAATAGGTAATGGGAAGTTGGCGACATTTTCCGCTAATGCCAATGTGTCGAATCCTGACATGTCACTCGTGGCGCCTCCACCTCGGATAATCACTACGCAGTCGAATTTTGTGGAGAGAGGAGAATGGAGAGAGGAGATAGAATAGATTTTTTCTAAAGCAGAGATGATGCTTTGTTCTACACCTTCTCCCTGCATCGTCGCTGGGAAAAGCCATGTCTGGAACTGAAAACCATAGGGATTGTCCGAGAGTTGGTTACAGAAGTCACCATAACCTGCTGCTGTCTCACTGGAGATGACGGCAATGCGTTGGCAGAAGAGTGGGAGAGACAGCTCTTTCTGGAGATCGAACACACCTTCTTCCTTCAACTGGCGGATAATCTCCTGACGTTTGCGGGCCATATCACCTAAGGTGTAGGTGGGGTCGATATCTGTGACGATCCAGGAGAAGCCAAAGGCTTCATGAAATTGGGGATAGACCTTCAACAGTACTTTCATGCCGGCAACCAGACGTTGCCCTGTTGTACGCTCAAAATAAGGTCTTACGAGCATCCATTTGGAAGCCCAGCATTTGGCAGAGGCTTTGGCGATAGGCGTAGCGGTCTTTTCGTCTTTCTCGATCAGTTCCATATAACAATGGCCCCTAGTCTCACGACATTCCGATAATTCTGCCTCTACCCAATATTCATCGGGCATCTCGCACTCAATAGTCTCCCGTACCAGTCTGTTGAGTTCAAACAATGAAAACCTCTTGTCCATTTTTATTTTTCTAGTTTCCCAATCATATAAGCCCGCCAGAAGTTAGGTGTTCCAAACCCATAGATGTTATCTGGCTTTTCATATCCGTCGCTGGTCTGACGAACCAGTCTGATGATCTCTAATGCCGTTTTTTGAGGGAATGCCTGCCACAGACAGGCCACGAGTCCCGCTATGATGGGGGCTGAGAAGGAGGTGCCCATGTCTCTGACGATGGTTCCTCTACCTGAGATCAGTGATGCAGGACTACCCAGGGCCATCACATCAGGTTTTACCCGTCCGTCTTGTGTAGGCCCCACACCGCTGAAAGGTGCGTTTTTCCCTTCTGCGTTCAAGGCACCAACTGTCAGTATGTCTTCTGCATCAGCAGGGAAGGTGACTTTCTTCCAGGGCCCCATGCCTGAGTTGCCGGCAGAATTGATGAGGATGATACCTTTCTTTGCCAGCATCGAAGCGGTATGGGAGATCAGGGACGTCTGACCGTCGAGATCGTGCTGATGATAGTAGTTGGGTAGGTTGTCGTATTCGTTATAGCCTAAGCTGGAACTGATGATGTCCACACCTGCGGAGTCTGCAAACTCAGCAGCCATTGCCCAATAGTCTTCTTCCACAGGCTGCTCTGTCTGCTGATCTTCGCAGCGCAACAGCCAGTAACGGGCATCAGGGGCTGTACCTACCAGTACTTCCGGTTCGTTGGCAGCCATCGCTGACAGCACTTTCGTGCCATGGTCTGTCTCTTGGTAGAAAAAGTGGCTCTGGGGATATACGAAATCCTTAGCGCCAATAATGTTGGCATGCTGGAAAGCAGGTATCACATTGCAGTTCTGGAAACCGCCATCGAGTACGGCTATGGTCATACCTTTGCCCTTGTGCCCGATATTGTGAAGGCGCTGTCCGAACAGCATTGTTATCTGTTCGTGGCCATTGCCATAAGGCTCTGCCTTGACACTGTCCCAGGGGTTGAAGGTGGTATGCGCCTTGGTCTGAACTAAACGGGAGATGCTGTCTGGGGAAATCCATACCTCCTCTGCCTTCCTCACGCATTCGAGGGATGCTAGACGCCTGAACAATGTGGTATCGTTAGAGCGTACCAGTATCGTATTGTTCCATCGACTGGTGCCGATGATGGCGTATTCAGAAGACTTGCGATTGATCTTGATGACATCATCCGAGGTCTTTTCAAACAGTTTCAGGTATCTGCTGCTGACTGGCAAGTCGGTAGAGTCGAGGGGCAGTGCCTGACGTTTGCGTCGCTCAATGGCTTTTCGACTGAGCCAGCGATTAGGGTGCTCAATGGTGTAGGTTGAGCCTTGCTTGTCTTTCAAGGTATAGCGCCAGATGAAGAACTTCCCGCCAGGATACTTCACCTTGCCTGTTGCCTTAGCCTCTACCGCTATACTGCCCATTATTAGCAGCGTGATGCACAGGATCACTCTTATCATCATTGTCTTTTTCATTCTGCCTGCAAAGATACGACTTTTTATCGGGAAATTTTCGCTATGTCGAAAAAAAATAGTAACTTTGCACCGTTTTTAAATTAATGTACACACGAAATGGATAATAAGCAAGCCGCGCTTGAACTTGGAACAAAGCCTGTGGGACAGCTGCTTTGGCAGTATGCCTTGCCTGCTATCGTGGCCATGTCGGCGTCGAGCCTCTATAATATCATTGACCGTGCGATGATTGGTCAGATTGTAGGTCCTGAGGCTATTGCTGGCTTGGGTATCACCTTCCCCTTTATGAACCTGAGTGCTGCCTTTGGCGCAGCGGTGGGAGTAGGTTCGAGTGCCAGCATCAGCGTGAAGTTAGGACAGAAAGACTATCTGACGGCTCAGAATCTGTTGGGTAATACGCTTACACTGAACCTGATTATTGGTTTCTCGTTTATGGTGGTATGTCTGCTGTTCCTCGATCCGATCCTGTATTTCTTTGGTGCCAGTGAGGTGACGCTGCCATACGCTCGTGAGTTTATGATTGTCATCCTGCTGGGAAATGTGATGACCCACATGTATTTTGGCATGAACGCCGTGTTGCGAGCCGCAGGAAAACCCAAGCACGCGATGTATTCCGTATTGTTTACGGTGGCGATGAACATCGTGCTGGTGCTAGCCTTCGTATGGTGGTTCCGATGGGGCATCCGAGGAGCTGCTCTGGCTACAGTCACCTCTCAAACGCTGGCGATGTGCTGGCAGTTGTGGCTGTTCTCTGACAAGCGGGAGATCCTGCACCTGAAGCGAGGCATCTATAAGTTGAAGCGACAGTTGGTCACAAGTATTATTGCCATCGGAATCTCACCATTCCTGATGAACGCTACATCGTGCATCATCGTGATTGTGATGAATAACCAGTTTGTGCGCTATGGTGGCGATATGGCAGTAGGCGCCTATTCGATTGCCAATTCTGTGGTGATGATGTTCTTTATGTTCGTGATGGGTATGTGTCAGGGTATGCAGCCAATCGTAGGTTATAACTATGGTGCAGAGAAATACGATCGTATGTTGCGCTGTCTGTTCATAGCCATTGGTTGTGCGACACTGATCTTGCTGATAGGTTGGGCACTTTCGATGCTTTTCCCAAGGGAGATTGCCCGTGTCTTTACCACTGATCCTACCCTGCTGGATTTATCGGCAAGGGGTATCAAACTCGATATGCTGGTATTCTTTGTGGTTGGCTCCCAGGCAACCATCACCCATTTCTTCCAGAGTATCGGTAAGGTCAAAGTGTCGATCTTCCTCTCGCTCTCGCGACAACTGTTTTTGTTGCTGCCGATGGTCTTTATATTCCCTCTGTTTTGGGAACTTGATGGCGTGTGGTATTCGATGCCTGCCAGTGACTTCGGTTCGTTTGCGATGACGATACCGATGCTGATGTGGTATATGAAGAAATTCAGAAGTGAAGAAATTCAGAAGATATGAAACATATAATTATCAATGTTGGCCGACAGGTTGGTGCTGGTGGTCAGGAGATAGGACGTATGTTAGCGCAGGATTTCAATGCGAAGTTTCACGATCGCGAGCTGTTGAACCTGGCTGCTAAGGAGAGTGGTTTCTCAGAGAAGTTCTTTAAGCAGAACGACGAGAAGAAAGGATTCTTGCGCGGTTTGTTTAATGTGCAGTCACCTCACTTAACGGGTAGCAGCATGTATGGTTCCAACTTCTCGCAAGAGAGCCTGTTTCAGTTTCAGAGCGATGCCATCCGCAAGGCAGCAGCAGAAGGCAGCTGTGTGTTCTTGGGCCGTTGTGCTGACTATATACTGAGAGACTTCGAGAATGTGGTGAACATTTTTATCACGGCCTCTATGGACTTCCGTGTAGAGCTGGTGTCGAAGGTGAAAGGCCTGGATGCAGATCATGCCCGTAAGCTGATAGAACATGTGGAGAGTCGCAGGGCACAGTATTACAACTACTATACTGGGAAGAAATGGGGCGCAGCTGAGAGCTACGATTTCTGTATCGATGCCAGTATGAATACATCTGCCAGCGCTTTAACATTTCTCTCACCTCTCACCTCTAATTTTTTATCTCTATGAAAAGAATAGGCATCCTGAGCGATACACACAGTTATTGGGACGATAAGTATCTGCATTACTTCGAGCCCTGCGATGAAATATGGCATGCAGGCGACATCGGTAGTGTAGAGGTGGCTGAGAAACTGGCAGCTTTCCGTCCGTTTAGGGCTGTATGTGGCAATTGCGATGGGGGAGACCTGCGACTGATGTATCGTGAGTTGAACCGATTCAAGGTCGAGGATGTCGATGTGCTCATCAAGCATATCGGGGGCTATCCTGGGAATTATGATTTCTCAGTTCGCTCCACGCTCTTTGCCAATCCACCGCAGTTGTTTGTGGCAGGACATTCACATATCCTGAAAGTGAAATACGACAAGACATTAGGACTGCTGCACATCAATCCAGGTGCTGCTGGCATCCAGGGCTGGCATAAGGAAAGAACGCTGATCCGTCTTGTCATAGATGGTAAGGAGTTTAAAGATTTAGAAGTTATAACATTAGGAGATAAAGTATGAAAAGAACTATTGTAATTACTGGTGGCGCAGGCTTTATTGGAAGTCATGTAGTGCGCCTGTTTGTGAACAAGTATCCTGAGTATCACATCATTAACCTCGACAAACTGACGTATGCAGGTAATCTGGCTAATCTCAAAGACATTGAGAAGGCGCCTAACTATGAGTTTGTGAAGATGGATATCTGCGACTTCGATGCTTTCTACAAGCTGATGCAGGACAAGAAGGTAGATGGTATCATTCACTTGGCTGCTGAGAGTCATGTGGATCGCTCGATCAAGGATCCTTTCACTTTTGCCCAGACCAACGTGATGGGAACTTTAAGCCTCCTTCAGGCAGCTAAGCTCTATTGGGAATCTTTGCCTGAGAAATACGAGGGCAAGCGTTTCTATCACATCTCTACCGATGAGGTATATGGCGCACTCGAACTGACTCACCCAGAAGGTATCGAACCGCCATTTACAACCACCGCATCAAGTGCTGAGCATCATCTGGCATACGGCGATAAGTTCTTCCTGGAAACCACGAAGTATAATCCGCATTCGCCATATTCAGCAGCCAAGGCTTCTTCAGACCACTTTGTGCGTGCCTATCACGACACATACGGCATGCCTGTAGTCGTGACCAACTGCTCCAACAACTATGGTCCTTACCAGTTCCCTGAGAAGCTGATTCCGCTGTTCATCAACAATATCCGTCATCGTAAGCCGTTGCCTGTCTATGGTAAGGGTGAGAATGTGCGCGATTGGCTTTTCGTAGAGGACCATGCTCGTGCTATTGACCTCATTTTCCACGAGGGAAAGATTGCTGACACTTATAATATAGGTGGCTTCAACGAGTGGAAGAACATCGACATCATCAAGGTGGTAATTAAGACAGTGGATCGTCTGCTGGGCAGAAAGGAAGGTGAGGATATGGATCTGATTACCTTTGTGACTGACCGTGCCGGTCATGATCTGCGTTATGCGATTGACTCTACCAAGTTGCAGAGAGAACTCGGTTGGGAACCCTCACTCCAGTTTGAGGAGGGTATTGAGAAGACGGTCCGTTGGTACTTAGATAATGAAGAATGGTTGAATAATGTTACTTCAGGTGACTACCAGAAGTACTATGAGACCATGTATTCAATTAAATAATGGCGAGACCGCTCGACCAAAGGTCGCTTGCTACTGAAAGGACGCAAGAATGTGACCTCTGGCGATTATCAGAAGTATTACGATAACATGTATGCCAACAGATAATCTCTCGCGCGAACTCCACTCTTTTCTGGTGCGTATCGGCATGGATCCCAAGAGTATCACCCCTCAGATGGAGCACTATCTGGAGCATCTGCTCTATCTGCTTCCACCAGAGGAAGAAGAAGCGGTGACGCATTACTACGGACTCTTTGGCTGTGAACGCAAATCATTGATGGAGATCGCAAAGGAGCTGAAACTCTCACAAGAAGACGCGATGGCGAAGATTGACCAGTGTGTGCGCCGACTCGCTGTCACCCCAGAATGGCAAATGATTAAACAAATACTAAAGTAAAGATGAAGAAGATTCTGTTATTAGGCTCAGGAGAACTCGGAAAAGAGTTCGTGATAGCCGCCATGCGTGCAGGTCAGTATGTGATTGCCTGCGACCGTTACGATAATGCACCTGCGATGCAGGTAGCCGATGAGCGTGAGGTATTTTCAATGCTCGATGGTGATGCCCTCGAGGCAGTAGTCAACAAGCACAAACCCGACATTATCGTGCCAGAGATTGAGGCTATCCGTACAGAGCGCCTCTTCAAGTTCGAGGAACAGGGCATCCAGGTGGTTCCTTCTGCCCGTGCCGTGAACTTCACGATGAACCGTCGTGCTATCCGTGATCTCGCTGCTAAGGAGCTGGGTCTGCGTACTGCCAAGTATTTCTATGCCAAGACCTTCGAGGAGTTCAAGGCTGCTGCCGATGAGATCGGATTCCCCTGTGTGGTGAAGCCGCTGATGTCTTCTTCTGGTCATGGTCAGAGCTATGTGCATAACGAGGGTGAACTGGAAACGGCCTTTAAGGAGGCAATGGAAGGTAGTCGTGGTGATGTGAAGGAAGTGATCATTGAGGAGTTTATCGATTTCGATTCAGAGTTCACACTCTTGACGGTTACTCAGCAACATGGCTGGCCCACACTGTTCTGCCCGCCAATCGGACATGTGCAGAAGGCAGGTGACTATCGTGAGTCTTGGCAGCCCTATAAGATCAGCGATGAGGCTTTGAAACAGGCTCAGATGATGGCCGACAAGGTGACGAAGGCACTCACGGGTGCTGGCATCTGGGGTGTTGAATTCTTCCTGACCAAACAGGGTGAGGTGATCTTCTCTGAGCTTTCACCGCGTCCACATGATACGGGTATGGTAACCTTGGGTCACACTACCAACCTCTCTGAGTTCGAGCTTCATCTGCGTGCCGTACTGGGCTTGCCCATTGCTGGCATTCATCTGGAGCATGCTGGTGCATCGGCTGTAATCCTCTCGCCCACAGAGGCTAAGACACCAGTGGATCGTTCACTTCTGCCTTATAACCTCGAAGAGGCGCTGAAGGAGGATCGTACACGTATCCGTATCTTCGGAAAGCCTGAGGCTCACAAGGGTCGTCGCATGGGTGTCGTACTCTGCTATGGTGAGGTGGGTGATGATGTCAATGCCCTGCGTGATAAGGCCAAGCGTCTGGCAAAGACAGTCCTCGGCACTGATCCTTACACCAAGTTCGAGCACTAAACAATGAATAGCTTCGACATTGTAAGATATACGCCAGCGCAGTTGTCAGAATGGAACACGTTTGTATCGAAGTCGAAAAACGCCACCTTCCTTTTTGATCGCCGATATATGGACTATCATGCCGATCGGTTTGAGGACTATTCGCTGATGGTATATTACAAGTCGGAGCTATACGCGTTGTTGCCAGCAAACAGAGTTGCCGATACGCTTTATTCACACCAGGGACTGACCTATGGCGGGCTGTTGATGACATCAGACAGTAAAACCGCTGTGGTTCGTGATGCCTTTGTGGCTGTGAATAACTTTCTGCGACAGGAAGGCATCTGTCGGGTGATCTATAAACCGATCCCTTGGATTTATGCCAGTCTGCCATCTGAAGAAGATCTGTTCGCCCTGAATAATGTGTGCAAGGCGCAGGTCTCTTCGCGTGATGTAGCGACGGTTGTGATGCTCAGTCATCGCCTGCCCCTTTCTGAGTTGCGTAGGCGTTGTGTGAAGAAGGCCTGGAAAGCAGGGGTAGAGATTCGTGAAGCTCAGGATTGCAGTGTGTTCTGGCCTTTGTTGGAGACAAATCTGAAGAGACGATACAATGCCCGTCCTGTACATTCATTAGAGGAGATCACCTTGCTGAAGTCTCGGTTCCCGCAGCAGATCCGTCTATTTGTGGCCTGCAAGGATGGACATGTGATAGGTGGCACCTTATTATATATATGTGCGCGCACGATAAAGACGCAGTATATATCCGCCAATGAGGAAGGCCGTCGGGTAGGAGCCTTGGATCTGTTATTCACGACATTGCTGGATAAATGCAGTGAGAACGGGATGGAATATTTCGATTTCGGAACTTCCAACCGTCCAGAAAATGATGATCTGAACGACTCACTGATCTTCCAGAAGGAAGGCTTTGGCGGTAGAGCCGTTTGTTACGATACTTACGAATACAGCCTATAATCAAGTATCTCGACCTGAAAGACGTCATATCTTTCAGGTCGAGACTTGTTATGTCACATTTTACTTGTGATCTATTGAAGAGAAGACTATTCCGGCAGAAGCAGAATGGTCGCACTTCTCGCGGCCTGGGCACCCATCACCAATACCTGGGCAATGTCTGCTGTCTTTGACGGACCGCTGATGAATGTGCCGTAGCCGTCGTAGGTCTTGTCAAACTCGATGCGCTTGTAAGCCTCGTGCATGTTGTTCACAATCTGACTCTTCGGCAACAGGATCACCAGGTTCTCAGAGATAAAGCAGACAGCCTTTTCCTTCATGGTCTGGGGAATCCAGACACAGGCATTTTCTGCCACACCAAACTGACCACGGATCACGCCCACATCAGTGCCATTAAGGTCGCGGGCTCTTCCAACGGTATCTGGATTCCTGGTGGCGATGGTGATCTCAGGCAGGTTTGAGGCTATCTCTTTGGCATCAGGATAGAGGTCTTTGATCAGCTGATTGATATCTTGGCCTTCCTTGACCTCGATGACATGACCACCTACATTCTCTGTCATCGTGATGTATTGCACCAGCGGGTCAGAGTAGGTGATAGCTTTTATATCACTCAGGTCGGGCATGTCAAACTTCTCTCTGACATTTGCCCTGTATCTTTTCAGTATATCTTCTTTGTTACTCATAACGCTTCACGATTATTTAACTTTTCCTTTTTTCCATAGCGAGTGGAAGGTCTCTTTGGGGAACTCCATCATCCGATGTCCCTCTGCCCACGGGTTCAGTCCGCAGTTGATCAGTGGCGACGGGATGAGGTTGGCCCAGTGAGCCAGTGCCGTACCCAGGTTATAGAACCCTTCACTGCCATAAACCATACTCATGCCCTTACACATCATCTTCTTCTGTGGGTTGGCTGTACCAAACTCATCCAGTTGCTGGCGCCACAGATAGATCTGATCACCCAGGTTCACCTTGGCAGGACAGAGCGTCTGACAGGAGTTACACAGGGTGCAGGCACTCACGTTGCCAGAGTGCTTCAGTGGATCACGGAGCATACCGAGGTTGATGCCGATGGGACCGGGGATGAAATAACTGTAGCTGTAACCGCCACTACGACGATACACAGGACAGGTGTTCATACATGAGCCACAACGGATACACTTCAGGGCCTCCCAGTGCTCTGGGTTGCCTACCCATTCACTACGTCCGTTATCCACCAGTACGATGTGCATCTGGGACGCTGTGGGACGTGCCTTGCGGAAATGACTCGTAAACGTAGTGGTGGGCTGACCTGTCCCTGCACGACAGAGCATGCGCTGGAACACAGCCAGACAGTCGTAGTTGGGGATGATCTTCTCCAAGCCGATGGCGGCGATATGGAGTTTCGGACAGGAGGTCGACATATCCGCATTGCCCTCATTGGTGCATACCACGATATCACCTGTCTCTGCGATTCCGAAATTACCGCCTGTCATACCTGCATCTGCTGTCAGGAACTCATTCCTCAGGCTCAGTCGGGCTACGTATGTCAGATAGGTGGGATCGTGGTTACCCTTCTCACTGCCCAGCTTCTCTTCAAACAACTCACCCACATCATCATGGTTCAGATGGATGGCTGGCATCACGATATGACTGGGAGCCTGTCCCTTCAACTGGATGATACGCTCACCTAAGTCGGTCTCCACCACCTCGATGCCATGGGCTTCGAGATAGGGGTTCATGCCACATTCCTCTGTCAGCATCGACTTTGATTTGACGAGCTTCTTGACATCATGATTCTTCAGAATGCCATAGACGATCTGGTTAAACTCATCGGCATCTTTGGCCCAATGTACGATACAGCCGTTTTCTTCGGCCTTGGTGGCAAACTGGTCGAGATATTCGTCAAGGTGCGTGATGGTGTGGCGCTTGATGGCGCTGGCCTTCTCACGTAACTGTTCCCACTCCTCCAGTCCGTATGCCATATTGTCACGTTTTGTGCGTACTGCCCAGAAAGTGGCATCATGCCACTTTGCGTATGTCTGGTTCTTCAAGAACTCTTTTGCTGCTATGCTATGTCCTGTACTCATAACTCTAAACAATTAACGGATTAAAGTCCTGCGGCTAATATTTCTACCACATGTTTAAATTCCACGTTCAGGCCTTGTTTCTTGGCAACACCGGCCATATGCATCAAGCAGGAACAGTCAGGACCGGTAATGAATCTGGCACCCGTCTTCATGTGGCGCTGCACCTTGTCGATACCCATCTGCTCGCTGATGGCTGTCTCTTCTACCGAGAACATACCACCAAATCCACAACACTCATCAGGTCTTTCAGGTTCCAGAACCTGGATACCCTCTACCAGATTCAACAGGTCTTTGATCTTGTTGAACTTTGGCACGTTTTCCTCACTCGGGGAACTCAGTCCCAGCTCACGGACACCATGACAGGAGTTGTGAAGACTGACCTTGTGGGGGAAGGTACCCAACGGTTGGTTCACTTTGATCACATCGTGCAGAAACTCCACCACATCCATTGCTTTCTTGGCAGTCTCGCATTCTGTCTTACCTTTCAGCAGTCGCGGATAATTCAGTTTGATGAATGCCGTGCAGCTCACTGATGGTGCTACCACATAGTCGAAGCCCTTGAACTTCTCTTCAAACTTCTCAGCGAGGGGGATAGCCTGTGCTTCAAACCCTGCATTAGCCATTGGCTGTCCGCAGCAGGTCTGATTCAAAGGGTAATCTATGTCAAGACCGAGATGTTTTAGTAGCTTGTATGTGGCAATACCTACTTCCGGATAAACCACATCGACATAACAGGGGATAAATAGTCCAATTTTCATATATAGGCGTATTATTTATAGTTTATCTAGGGCACAAATATAGTGAAAAAGAATCAAAAATGCTAATAAAAGGGTATTTTTCTCTGTATTTTATGTTTTATTAAATGTAAATGTGTACCTTTGTGGCATCATATTTGCAGAATGTTTGTTGAATACGAATAATATAGAATGAGTATGAATTATAATGAATTGAATTTTGATGCCATGACACGTGAGCAAGGTCTCTCGATGTCGGCTGCCTTTCCTGTCTTGATGCGGAAGGTATATGTTTGGATGACATTAGCACTCTTGATTACTGGTGCTACTGCTTATGGTGTGGCCACGAGCCCGGGAATTCAGATGGCACTCTTCTCGAATCAGTTGCTGTTCTGGGGACTGATCATTGCTGAGTTTGCCTTGGTGATTGGTATCAGTGCTGCCATCAACCGCTTGTCGCTGACCACAGCCACACTGATGTTTATCCTCTATTCAGTGATTAATGGTGCGATGCTGTCATCGATCTTCTTGATCTATACGATGTCGAGCATTGCCAGTGTGTTCTTTATCACGGCAGGTACTTTTGGCGTGATGGCTTTAATCGGTTATACCACGAAGAAAGATCTCACCTCGATGGGTAAGATTCTCTTTATGGCACTGATTGGTATCATCATCGCTACCGTTGTGAACATCTTCTTGAAGAGTTCTGGTCTGCAGATGATTGTCAGCTATCTCGGTGTGCTGATCTTCGTTGGTCTTACCGCTTACGATTCTCAGAAGATCAAGCATATGTTGCAGATGGCACCTGATGCCAGCGAAGCTTCACAGAAATTGGCCCTGCTTGGTGCACTGACACTCTATCTTGACTTCATAAACCTCTTTATTTACTTGCTGAGAATCTTTGGCCGTCGCGAGTAGTTCTCGCACGTACATTATATATAATATATAAGAGAATGATGCAGCGATTTTTGCATCATTCTCTTATTTTTATGCCAAACAGGGAGACGGAAAAAGATTGTTTGTCAATAAAGTAGAAAAATTTCGGTCTAAACTGAAAATTTTCACCCAAAAGTTTTGGTAGTTCCAAAAATTGTAGTACCTTTGCACTCGCTTTCGCCTAAAAATTTGGGTTGAGGCACAAAAGAAAGAGTTCTTTGAAAGATTTACATAGACAGAAGTAGTACAAGAAGCGAG
>CACZTJ010000056.1 GCA_902784065.1 uncultured Prevotellaceae bacterium
CTCGCTTCTTGTACTACTTCTGTCTATGTAAATCTTTCAAAGAACTCTTTCTTTTGTGCCTCAACCCAAATTTTTAGGCGAAAGCGAGTGCAAAGGTACAACATTTCCGGGAACCTTCAAAACTTTTTGGGGAAAATTTTCAGTTCGCGCCAAAAATTTTCGGGATAATTGACAGATTACCCCTACACCTTATATATATTTATAAGACGTTATTCGAAGATCTCCTCGATTCCATTCATGCCATCGTCTGCAGACTCTTCATCAGACAGCGGACACGGATTAAAGCCTGCAGGTATATCGAAGACTGCATCCTCGCTATATCCCAGACGGTTGTCACCATATACTTTCTGCATATAGAGTGCAAAGATAGGAAGTGCCATTGATGCACCTTGACCCATAGCCATCGAGTCGAAATGGATATCACGATCGTCACCACCTACCCAGCAGGCATTGACTAATACTGGCGTAAGTCCCATAAACCAAGCATCACTATTATTATTAGTAGTACCTGTCTTACCAGCAAGCTGTCCCTTCAGATTATATCTGAAACGCAGACGACCAGCAGTACCGCCATCAACTACACTCTGAAGCATATACAACATCTTATGGGCACTCTCCTCACTGATCACCTCATTCATACGAGGCTGGAACTGAGCGATTACATTTCCTTCGTTATCCTCAATCCTCGTCACAAACATCAAGGCAGCACGGATACCATGATTCACAAATGCCGTATAAGCACTTGCCATTTCACCTACGCTGATATCACAAGGACCAAGACAGAGAGACATAGATGGATGAATCTCCGGGTTACGGATACCATATTCACGCAGCAGATCCACAAACGCCTCAGGACTCAGTTTACTCATCAGATAAGCAGAAATCCAGTTGTTAGACTGTTGCAATCCCCATTTCAGCGTTACCATCTCTCCATAACGCGCCTTACCAGCGTTACGCGGCGTCCAAGGCTGACCTGCCACAATATATGTCTGTTGTACATTAGGCGCCAGATCACATGGAGAAAATCCATTCTCCATCGCCAAAGAATAGAGATAAGGTTTGATGGTTGAACCCACCTGACGGCGACCTTCCATCACCATATCGTATGCGAAGTGCTCATAATTCAAACCACCCACATAAGCCTTCACATGACCATTCTGGGGACATACACTCACGAAACCTGAGCGAAGGAACGATTTGTAATATTTTATTGAATCAAGAGGTGTCATCGTCGTATCCACAGAACCATGATAAGTAAACACCGACATCCGAACTGGTGTGCGGAAAGAACGCTGTATCTCCTCTTCAGAAGCACCGCTCTCATGGAGGGCACGATAACGATCACTCTGACGCATGTTACGGTTCAAAATGTTACGAACCTGTTCCTGTGACAGACGCGAGGTAAAGGGGGCATTAGGCTTTTTCTTATTCTCAGCCGTAAAGGCCGGCTGGAGGTATTTAGCCACATGCTGATAGACAGCATCCTCGGCATAAGCCTGCATGCGGGAATCGATGGTGGTATAGACTTTCAGACCATCGGTATAGATGTTATAAGGATCACCATTACGCTTCTTGTTTTTGTTGCACCAACCGTACAAAGGATCTGACTCCCAATTGATTGAGTCATTGTAATACTTCACCATATTCCACGAAGGATAGAGGGCGCGATCGGGTTTCTTTGCCGTCAGATACCGACGCAAGAACTCACGCAGATATACTGCCAATCCCTCCTTGTGGTCAGCTGTATGGAACTTCAACTGTATGGGTTCTGCGGAATATTTCTCGTAGTCAGCCTCACTCAAATAGCCCTCTTTCACCATCTGCTGGAGCACCACGTTACGACGCTCACGACTACGCTCGGGATTACGGACAGGATTAAAGTATGAGGGGTTCTTACAGAGTCCTACAAGGGTGGCAGCCTCATTAACGGTGAGGTCTTTCGGTTCCTTACTGAAATAGACATCAGAAGCAGTTTTGATACCGACGGCATTATGTAGGAAATCAAAATAATTCAAGTACATTGTAATGATCTCATCCTTTGTGTAGTTACGTTCTAGCTGAACGGCAATCACCCACTCTATCGGTTTCTGCATGACACGCTCCAAAGTCGTGCTGGCATGCTCTGAATAAAGCTGCTTCGCTAACTGCTGTGTGATTGTAGAACCACCACCAGCACTCTTCTGTCCAAGCAGACCGCGCTTGATGATGGCACGTCCTATTGCAATAAAGTCGATACCGGAATGCTCATAGAAACGTGCATCTTCCGTAGCCACCAGTGCCTGAACCAACGACTTTGGCAGACTCGAGTAATCAACCATCACGCGATTTTCACGGTTATAGTTCCATGTACCTATGATTTTGCCATCAGCAGAATAGATCTGAGTGGCAAAACGGTTGATGGGATTCTGTAGGTCTTCGATCGGTGGCATATAACCAATCCAACCCTTATCAATAGCATAGAATGCACCCGCTATTCCGATGACGGTTACAAACAATAAAGTCCACAAGAAATATACAAATAGCTTTCTCATACGCTCGGTTTTCTTTACTTTTTTAAGTATCTTGGTGCAAAATTACAATTTTCTTTCATAATATCGCACGGAAATCAGAAATAATATGTAATTTTGTGCCAACAAAATAAAAAGATTGGATGGAAAAGCATAATTTTGTGACTATTGCCGACCTCACAAAGGAGAAAATCCTCTATATGATTGAGATGGCAGAAGAGTTCGAAAAGCACCCTAACCGGGAGCTTTTAAAAGGAAAAGTAGTGGCAACGCTCTTTTTTGAGCCATCGACCCGTACACGACTGAGTTTCGAGACTGCCGCCAATCGTCTTGGCGCCCGCGTAATTGGTTTTGCAGACCCCAAGATTACCAGCGGCACAAAGGGTGAGACGTTAAAAGACACCATTCTGATGGTATCCAACTATGCCGATGTGATTGTGATGCGCCATTATATCGAGGGTGCTGCCCAATACGCTTCCGAAGTTGCCCCCATCCCCATCGTGAATGCCGGCGACGGAGCCCATCAGCATCCCTCACAGTGTATGCTTGACCTCTACTCTATCTATAAGACACAAGGTACGCTCGAGAACCTTAATATATATATGGTGGGCGATTTGAAATACGGTCGTACGGTTCACTCACTACTGATGGCTATGCGCCATTTCAACCCGACTTTCCATTTTGTAGCTCCGAAAGAGCTGGCTATGCCCAACGAATATAAACTGTACTGCAAGGAGCATGGTATTAAGTACCAGGAGCATACCGCCTTTAATGAAAAAATTATTGCCGATGCAGACATCTTATATATGACGCGCGTGCAGAAAGAGCGTTTCTCGGATCTGATGGAGTACGAGCGTGTGAAGAACGTATATGTGCTGAACAACGAGATGCTCAAAAGTGCTAAGCCGAACATGAAGATCCTGCACCCCCTGCCCCGTGTGAACGAGATTGCCTATGAAGTAGATGACAATCCCCACGCCTACTATATCCAGCAGGCCGGCAACGGATTGTTTGCCCGTGAAGCAATCTTCTGCGATGTTTTGGGAATTAGTCTCGATGAAGTTAAAAACGATAAAACCATTATTCTATGAACAAGAAAGAACGCCTGGTTGCCGCTATTGAGAACGGCACCGTGATAGACCATATACCCACCGATAAGACTTATCAGGTAGCCAGTCTGTTAGGGCTTTTCAACCTTAAGACACCCGTGACTATCGGTTTCAACTACCCATCTCAGAAGGTTGGTAGCAAAGGAATCATCAAGGTAAGCGACAAGTTCTTTACCGATGATGAGATCTCCCGTCTTTCGGTGGTAGCTCCAAATGTGATTCTCAGCATCATCCGCGACTACGAGGTGGTTGAGAAGAGAAGCGTTGTAACTCCCGACGAGATTAAAGGCATCGTGAAGTGCAACAACCCGAAGTGCATCACCAACAACGAGCCGATGCAGACCCATTTCCATGTAGAGAATAATATTCTGACCTGTCACTACTGTGAGAAAGAGCAGGATATCAACAAAGTGGAGCTTTGCTAAATGCAAAAATGCAAAAATTGAAAGATTAATTATTTAAACCCAATAAACAAAACAATGAACAGAGACAACACAATCTTTGAGTTGATTGAGAAAGAGCATCAGCGCCAGCTAAAAGGCATTGAGCTGATTGCCAGTGAGAATTTCGTAAGCGACCAGGTGATGGAAGCTATGGGCAGCTATCTGACCAACAAGTATGCAGAGGGCTATCCTGGACACCGTTACTATGGTGGTTGCCAGGTTGTTGACGAGGTTGAGCAGCTGGCTATCGACCGCGTATGCAAACTTTTCGGTGCCGAGTATGCCAACGTGCAGCCCCACTCTGGTGCACAGGCAAACGCAGCCGTGCTGCTGGCAGTACTGAAGCCCGGCGACACCTTCATGGGTCTGAACCTGGATCACGGTGGTCACCTTTCTCACGGATCACGTGTTAACACCTCTGGTCTGATCTACAACCCCATCGGTTACAACCTGAACAAGGAGACCGGTCGCGTGGATTACGACGAGATGGAGCAGTTGGCACTCGAGCACAAGCCCAAGCTGATTATCGGTGGTGGTAGTGCCTACAGCCGTGAGTGGGATTACAAGCGTATGCGTGAGATTGCCGACAAGGTTGGTGCCTTGCTGATGATCGATATGGCTCACCCCGCAGGACTGATCGCAGCTGGTCTGCTGGAGAACCCTGTGAAGTATGCCCACATCGTAACCTCTACCACCCACAAGACCCTGCGCGGTCCTCGTGGCGGTATCATCCTGATGGGTAAGGACTTTGAGAACCCCTGGGGCTTGAAGACACCAAAGGGTGTTGTGAAGATGATGTCAACTCTGCTCAATTCTGCCGTATTCCCCGGACAGCAGGGTGGTCCTCTTGAGCACGTGATTGCCGCTAAGGCCGTTGCTTTCGGTGAGGCTCTGCAGCCCGAGTTCAAGGAGTGGGCCAAGCAGGTACAGAAGAACGCTAAGGTGCTGGCTGAGGAGCTTGTTAAGCGTGGCTTCGGCATCGTGAGCGGTGGTACCGACAACCACTCTATGCTCGTTGACCTGCGTTCTAAGTATCCCGATCTGACTGGTAAGGTGGCAGAGAATGCCCTTGTTGCAGCTGATATCACCGTCAACAAGAATATGGTGCCATTCGACAGCCGTTCTGCATTCCAGACCTCAGGTATCCGTCTGGGAACTCCCGCCATCACCACTCGTGGTGCTAAGGAGGATCTGATGATTCAGATTGCCGCCTGGATCGAGGAAGTGCTGAATGATCCCGAGAACGAGCAGGTTATCGCAAGCGTTCGCGCTCGAGTGAATGAGAAGATGAAGGAATATCCGCTCTTCGCATACTAAACCAAGCAAAACCCCTGCCAATCGGCAGGGGTTTATTCATTATTTGAGATTCGCGTTGAAATGATCGATTGCCTGACGGAACAGATGATTTCTGGTGTTACCGCCATAGATACTATGATTACGATTGGTATAGACAAGCTGACGGAAATCCTTGTCGGCCTGCACTAAAGCCTCCACATACTCAGCCGTATTCTGATAATGCACATTGTCGTCGGCCAGTCCGTGACAAATCAACAAAGCACCATGCAACTGGGCAGCGCGTGCTATCGGATTCACATCGTCATAACCCTGCTTGTTCTCCTGCGGTGTACGCATATAGCGCTCCGTATAGATGGTATCGTAGAATCGCCAGTTGGTTGGCGGCGCAATCGCCACACCAGCCTTGAACACCGGGCGACCTTCCGACATCGACATCAGCGTGTTCCATCCACCATAACTCCAACCCCAGATACCGATTCGCTCTTTATCTACGTAGGTCTGCTGACCAAGCCACAGCGCCGTCTCCACCTGATCGCGAGCCTCCAGCTCACCCAGGCGCAGGTAGGTACATTTCTCGAAGGCAGCACCCCGACCACCAGTACCACGATTGTCAACACACACGCAGATGTAACCCTCCTGACAGAGATACTGCTCCAGGATAGCCCCGTTGCCGTTCATGCCGATACCCCATTGGTTAAGCACCTGCTGACTACCCGGGCCACCATACTGATACATAATCACAGGATATTGCTTCTGCGGGTTGAAATCAGCAGGCTTCACCATCCAGCCGTTCAGCTGTACCCCCTCCGACGTCGTGAAAGAGAAGAATTCCTTGGTGCCGAGCTCATAGTCGGCCAGTTTCTTCAGCAGTTTCTGATTGTCGATCAGCGTCAGCAGCATCTTACCGTTATTCTGGCAGAGCGTATATACCACAGGATGATTGATGTCGCTCCAGCTGTTGATGAAGTATTTGAAGTTCTGACTGAAGATCGCTCTGTTCACACCAGCCTTCACTGTCAGCGTCTCCAGTTTCCCGTTAGCGTGAGCCACCATCACCTGCTGCTCCAGCGGACCGTTGGGATTAGCGGCGAAATAGGTGTCGCCCGTCTTCTCGTCATAGCCATAAACCTCCCTCACCTCATATTTGTCGGTCACAATCTGTCGCTGCAGCTGTCCGTTCAGGTTATAGAGATACAGATGATTATAGCCGTCGCGCTCACTGGGCAACAGGATATGCTGGTCGGTGATCTGCACCTCATCCAGCACGTCCTCCTTGATATACTTCTCCACCTGATCCTCGATAGCCAGCTGGCAGACCGTAGATAAGGGGTTCGCCATATAGATGCGCAACTGATCCTGATGACGGTTCATCGTGAAGACGGCAATCTTTGAGGGATCGCTCGTAGCCTTGATACGGGGGATATAGCCGTCGGCATCGAGGGGCACAGCGATCTTGCGCGTCTGGCGCGACTGGATATCATAGCTCCAGACGCTCACCTGCGAGTTCGCCTCTCCAGGCACGGGATACTTGTAAGTATAGGCTCCGGGATAAGCCGCAAATTCCGTGCGCTCAGGATACAGTCCCTTGAAAAGCTGCATGGAATACTGCTTCACAGCACTCTCGTCGTAGCGGATCCAGACGAGCTGCTTCGAATCGGCCGAGAACACCATCGACGAGTTGGTAGAGAACTCCTCCTCATACACCCAGTCGGGGATGCCGTTGATGATCTCATTCCGCTTGCCGTCCTTCGTCACCTGACTCTCTGCGTTATCATAGAGCAGCTTTACCAGGTAGATATTATTATCCCTGACGAAAGCGATCTGATTACCGTCGGGCGAGAACACCGGCGTCTGCTGCGGACCGCCATCACTCAGCGGCTCCAACTTGTTGTTGCGGATATCATAGATGTAATATACAGCCGTGAATGAGTGGCGATAGATGGATTTGGTCTGAGTCTGGATCAACATCCTGCGCCCGTCGGGACTCATGATGTAATCATCCACCTCTTCCAACTTGGCGCCGCGGGCGGTAGCCACATCAAACAAGACGGCTACCTGCTGACCGGTGCGGAAAGAATAGCTCTCCACCCGTTTGCCGTCGGCACTCATCTGCCCATAGGTCTCACCGTCAGCCAACGGCCTAACCGCCTGCATCACCTCCGAGCGGAAGGCGCCGCGCGTCATCTCCTTCAAACTTAACTTCTCGCCAGCATGCATCCCGCTAACGGACATCATGAGGCATAGGCTTGTAGCCCATACGATAATTCTTCTATTCATATTGCTGTTATTCGAAATCAGTGTAACGATTGTTTTTCAATAGCTGATCTATGGTAGCCTCCTTATGACTCTTCATATAGCGATCGGCCATCTGCACATATTCCGTCTTGAACTGCTCTTTGCCAAGCACCCGGTTCACCACCCACTGAATCTTTCCGATATGCTTCTCGCGCTCCTCCTGAGTCAGAGCCCTGTCGTGCGGCATCGGATAGAGGCTCAACAGATAAAAGCCCACACAGTCGGGCACGATATACGAGCGGTTCATCATCTGCAACTGATAAGGCGTATAGCCGTATTCCGGCTTCTGATACAGGGGACAGTCGGCGCCCAGATACTTATCCAGACAGATGCCGATGGAGTTGTTACCGATCACCACACTCTGGTCAAACGAACCGATCTGCGTATAGATCTCAGGCATCTCCATATGTGGCAACAGTTCCTTCAGATGATTAAAAGCGTCCGACATCTCGTCGTTCACGTCAGTCATGTTCGCATACTGCTGCTCCACCTCGTTGATCAGCATCTGCAGCGTGGAGTCCTGATAGAAACGCAGGAACTTCATGTTGATCTCAGGATCATTCACTTTCCCGATACGGATCACATCCTCAATCAGCGTGCGTGTCTGAGTGGGATAAACCGTGTTCATCTGCTGAAGTGCTGAGAAATCGCCAGTGGTCAGGTAGAGACTCTGCACACGGTCATAGCGGTCAATGGCCAACTTATTCTCCTCGTCGGGGGATTTCAGCTGCCATTCACAGCTCATGCAACAGAGCAGAACGACAAAAAGGAAATAATAAACCTTACGCACTGACGGTTATTTAAGAAATGTTTCGAAATATGTTAAAAGCGGTGCAAATATACTAAAAATTATTTTAAAAACCAAATTTTAACCAAAAAAAGATAAAAATCCGACGCTTTTTGAGTACTTTTGTCCTCAACTAAAACAAAAATCAGAAAAAAAATGAGAAAATACCTATCCCTCGTTCTAATGGTCGTTTTTGCAGCAACGGCAATGGCCCAGCAGACGATCCTTGTTACCGTAGAGAACCCCACCAGCGTTCTCCGCACCGATCAGCCTGTCGTGATCCCTTTGTCCAACGACGGTCAGGTGCAGTCGGCCCTCGTCAAAGCCGGTGACGAAGAGATCCCCTGCCAGCTCGACGACCTCGATCAGAACGACTGTTTCGATGAGCTCTGCTTCCTGGCCGACCTGAAGGCGAAAGAGAAGAAGCAGTTCTCGGTGACCCTCTATGCTGAGGGCGAGCCCCGTCAGTATCCAGCCCGCGTCTATGCCGATCTTCTCGTGCGTAACAGCAAGGTGAAGGAGAAGAACAAGCACAATAACTTCCTGGAATCGATCACTGCCCGGGGCGACTGCGCCGACCCCTATCATATCCTGCATCACCACGGTGTGGATTTTGAGAGCGAGCTCAACGGCATCCGCATCTATTTCGACAAGCGCCAGACGATCGACCTCTACGGCAAGTTCCAGAAGCGCCTCGAGCTGGAGGCCACCCAGTTCTATACCACCAAAGAGCAGAAGGCCGAGGGTTATGGCGACGATGTGCTGTGGGTGGGCAACACCTTCGGTCTGGGTGCCTTCCGAGGATGGGACGGCCAGCAGCCCACGATGATCGAACCCGTTCGCAGCCGCACCCAGCGCATCATCTCCTATGGACCATTGCGCACCATCGTCGAGTTGTTCGACAGAGGTTGGCAGATCGGACAGCAGAAGGTGAACATGACCGTCCGCTATACCCAGTATGCAGGCCATCGCGATACCGATGTCGATGTCTTTTTCAACCAGCCGGTGGCCCGTCAGCTTTTCTCTACCGGCATCATCAATGTGAAAGACTCAGAGGAATATTCCGACCATCAAGGCCTGCGCGGCTGCTGGGGTACCGACTGGCCATCGAACGATCATGAGAACTTCAAGCCCGAGACCGTCGGACTGGGCATCTGCATCCCCATGCAATACGTGAAGAGCGAGGAGCCCGCCAACAAAGACAATTACGGCTTTGTCGTAGGCACGCCCGATCGCCATCTCAGCTATAAGATCATCTATTGTTCTGCCAACGAGTCCTTTGGCTACCATTCCGCCAAAGAGTGGTTCAGCTTCCTGCAGAACTGGAAGCAGTCGGAGGTGGAGCAGCCTATTCGGGTAAGCTACTAAACGTCTTCCGCCCCTTTACATAATACTGCCAGAGCAGAGCAAACCGCTTTCGCTCTGGTATTTCTTTTGCCACCCTGCTGGCCTGAATCGCCTTGCGGTCGGCCTCAAAATCCTTCTGCCAACGCTTGAAAGCCCGTCGCGCCCGATACACCGCCAGGAAATCACCCAGATTCCGTTTCAAGATCAGCATCTCCCAAGCCGCCAGATAGTCGAGAACCCAGCGCCAGCGCATCACCGTCTTCAGCTCGTCGTCGGGCAGGCACTTATAGAGCATCGTCAGGTTATTGCGGAAGTTCAGGAAAGTCTTCATCGGATTACCCTTCGGCAGCGTGCCGCCACCCACATGATACACCTGACTGTCGGGCAGACACACGATGCGGCGCCCCATGATCCTCAGTCGCCAGCAGAGATCTATCTCCTCGTTGTGTGCAAAGAAGCGGGCATCCAGTCCTCCCACCTTCCAATAGTCCTTCGCGCGGATCATCAGCGCCGCCCCCGTCGCCCAGAAAATGTCGGCGGGGTTGTCATACTGTCCGTTGTCAGCCTCCACCGTCTCAAAGATACGCCCCCTGCAGAAGGGATAGCCGAAGCGGTCGATCATGCCCCCACTCGCCCCCGCATACTCAAAGCGGTCGCGGTCGAAGATCGAGAGCAGTTTAGGCTGACAGGCGGCTACATCCTGATAGTTGTCCAGATATTCGATCATCGGCGTCAGCCAGTGGTGCGTCACCTCGATATCCGAGTTCAGCAGCAAGTAGTATTCCGCCTCAATCTGCTTCAGCGACAGGTTATAACCCTCGGCAAAGCCCCAGTTCTTGTCCAGCAGGATCAGCTTCACCTCAGGGAACCGCTCACGGAGCATCTCTATAGAGTCGTCCGTCGAAGCATTGTCGGCCACATACACCGTTGCCTCCTCACGAGAATACTGCAACACCGATGGCAGATACTTCTTCAGCATCTTGCTGCCGTTCCAGTTCAATATCACGATAGCCACTTTCTCCATACGCGCGCGTACATTATATATATTATATAAGTTCTACCCTCAACGCCTGCTTGTCGGCGGTCAACTCACCCAGTCTCACCCTCACCAGCTGATTGTCTAACTGCGGGTCGGCCTGCTGGGCAGGCAGCTCCACGCGGATATAGTTACGCGTAAAACCGTGCATCGCCCTGCCGCGCGGCGCCTTCTCAAACAGCACCTCCGCCTCCTGGCCGATATAGCTGCGATAGAAAGCCTCCGTCTTCTCGTCCGACAGCGCCAGCAAGCGCTTCGAGCGCAGTTTCTTATCCTTATCGTTCACCACATAGGGGATGCTGAGTGCCGATGTGCCCGGACGCTCCGAATAAGGGAACACGTGAAGCTGCGTCACGTCGAGCCCCTCCAGGAAACTGTAAGTCTCCTCGAAACACTCGGGCGTCTCGCCGCGACAGCCCACCATCACATCCACACCGATAAACGCATCCGGCATCAGCTGCTTGATCCTGTGGATCTTGTCGGCAAACAGCTGCGAGTCGTAATGACGGTGCATCAGCTTCAGCACCGTGTCGCTGCCGCTCTGCAAGGGGATGTGGAAATGCGGCATAAACGCTCTGCTCTCCGCACAATAGGCAATCAGCTCATCCGACAGCAGGTCAGGCTCCAGCGAACTGATGCGGTAACGGCTGATGCCCTCCACCGCGTCGAGCGCCTTCACCAGATCGATAAAACGCTCACCCGTGGTCTTTCCGAAATCGCCGATGTTCACACCCGTCAGCACGATCTCCTTACCCCCCTCTCTCACCGTCTGCTCAGCCTGAGCCACCAGCGAGTCGATCGAGGGATTACGCGAGAACCCGCGCGCGTACGGGATTGTACAATAGGTACAGAAGTAGTCGCAGCCATCCTGAACCTTCAGGAAATAACGCGTGCGGTTACCCCGCGAACAGCTGGGTGCAAACGTCTTGATGTCCTTCGTCTTCTTAATATAATAAGGTGTACCCTTCACGGTGCCACCCCAAGCCTCACTCAGGTACTGTATCAGGTTCGCCTTCTCGTCCGATCCCAGCACCAGGTCCACACCCTCTATCTTCGCCACCGCCTCAGCCTCCAGCTGGGCATAGCAGCCCGTCACCACCACAAACGCGTGCGGGTGGTTCCTTACCATACGGTGAATCGCCTGGCGACATTTATGATCGGCCACCTCAGTCACCGAGCAGGTGTTGATCAGACAGATGTCAGCCTGCTCCCCCTTTTGAGCTGTTCTCACGCCCATCTCGTGAAGCATCTTCCCGAAAGTCGATGTCTCAGAGAAATTCAGCTTACATCCCAGCGTGAAGTAGGCTGCCGTCTTACCTTGAAAAGCTGCTGTATCGATCATCTGTCATTAACGCTTAAAAATTACCTGTTGTTTACGGGCACAAAGATAGCATTTTTTTTCTGATTTTTGCGCTTTTTTGCAAAAAAACCGATGAGTGTCGATTTTACATCATTTTTTAACATTTCGTATCTATCTGATTATCAGCGTTTTGCGAAAAAGTTACAAAAAAGGCCAAAAAAAAATCGAAAAAAATGATACGTTATATTAAAAAAAGCCGTAACTTTGCAGCGTTTTAATAAACAAATGATTGTT
>CACZTJ010000057.1 GCA_902784065.1 uncultured Prevotellaceae bacterium
GTTCATCTTGCCGAACACCAGCTTGTCTTCTCGTAGGTGCTTGTAGCGGTCGATAATCTGCAAGGGTACGTCCATCAGCTTCACTTGGAAGGGGATATTCGTCTTGTGACGTTTGCTGATGATCCACTTGTCGCCGTTGATGTCCACGATGTTGTCCGTCGTCAAGTTTTTTACGTCGATGAACGAGAGGGCGGTGAAGCACACGAATACAAAAATGTCACGCACAAAGGCCAGATTGTCGTCATCGAACTCATGGGTTACGACGGCCTTCAGTTCTTCTTCGGTCAAGAACTCCCTTTCCTTGCAGTTGGGACTGATGTGGAACTGTGCGAACGGGTTACGGGGAATCTTACCATTATAATGTGCTCTTAGCACAACGCCCTTCAACCACATGCATCGCTGCCAGATAGTGCCGTTGGCCAATCCTCGGTCTGTACTAAGATAGGCAGCGAAGTCCTTGATGAATTCTGGCGTCAGTTCCAGCATTGACATATCCGTGCGACGGTAGTGCGACTGGATGAAGTCTGCCACGTCCTTCCGCGAGCGCTCCATAGCCCAGAGTGTGCTTGCAGCCCTGTCCTTGCCCACACGTTTCTTCTGGTTGGCAATGTCCTTGTCGAAAGCACTCAGCAAGGTCTCGTACTCGCTGCCGAAACCCTGATAGGAGTTGCGCACCATCTCAGCCGTTACAAAAGCCTCGCGGTCTGACAGATGCTGATAGTGCTTGATGATCTGAGCCTTGATGTTATCCAGTTCGCGATTAATCTTCAACGCCTCCTTACTACGACCTTTGGCACAGTTACCTTTCACGTCCCACATATCAAGTGGAATCGTCTTCTTACAACTGAACTGGCTCTGGGTGCCGTTAATCGTAACCCTGCCCATCACGGGCACCACACCGTTCTTCTCCTTACTCTTGTTCACATAGAACAGAATGTTAAAAGTACTTCTCATGTTTCTAACTCTTTTTTAATTTTGGCTGCAAAACTACTATTTCTTTTGGCATCCATCGCTATGCAAAATGTAGCAGTTTGCGGAATAAGAAACGAGCAGTGAACAGGCGGTAAAAGGTGCGTCATTCTGCCCTGATTTGCGTGGTCAATAAAGGAAGATTAACCCACCTAACAGACCCGTTTTCTGGGTTACGATTTGGTAACCTAACTCATTCACCAATCCTCCCCAATTTGCTTTTAGCCCCCAATTGAACTTCCTCGTTCTTCCCCGTCTTGCCTTTATTTCAGGCCGAATTGCGTTAATCTTCCAAAATCGCTTCGCTTTTACAAGCTTTTTTCGTAACTTTGCAGCATGAATATATGAACTTAGCAACTATAAATGATATGAAATCGAAAGCAATGACATTCGCTCTGGTGGCTATCTGCAGTGTCCTGATGGCTACATCGTGTGCAAACAAACAAGAAGCAAAGGAGTCTGGACTCATCACCGTTGGCAACCCCTATCTCCCACTCTGGGAGCACATTCCCGACGGTGAGCCTTACGTGTTTGAAGATCCTGACCAGCCTGGCAAGCAGCGCGTATATATCTATGGTTCACACGATAGTCGCATCACTGACTACTGCGGAAGGGAACAAGTGGTGTGGTCGGCTTCGGTAGATACGCTCTACAAGTGGCGCTACGATGGCGAGATCCTGAAGGTGGACAAGAACGCCAAGGGCGAACCCTTCGACTCAGTAAATACCGCTGATGTGCTCTTTGCACCTGATGTGACGATGACTACCGACTCAACAGGCAAGAAGACCTACTGGCTCTTCCCCAACGATCAGACGGGCTATCGTAACGGACTGATTGCGAAGAGCGATCGTCCTGACGGACCTTTCGAGGTGTGCAACTGGAATGCAGAGAATCCGAACCAGGTGGAGGGTATCTATGGTTTCGATCCTGCTGTGTTTGTAGATGACGACGGACGAATTTACGGCTACTGGGGCTTTGAGCACTCTTATGCCGCTGAGATTGATCCTGCGACGATGTGCACTGTGAAGCCGGGTACGAAGATTGTTGATGGTATGGTGTCTGGTCGCAACGAGCCAGGTGAGTTCCGTTTCTTCGAGGCCTCTTCCATCCGTAAGATCAAGGATAAGTATGTGTTTATCTATAGCCGCTGGACAAAGAACGGCGAGTATGGTCTGCCTGAGACCAACTACACGCTGGCCTATGCCTACGGCGACAAGCCCTTAGGTCCTTGGACCTACGGCGGCACAATCATCGACGGACGTGCCCGTGAAATCAACGAGAAGGGCGACACTATCGCTGCTGCTAACGTGAGTGGAAACACCCACGGATCGATCTGCGAGATCAACGGACAGTGGTATGTATTCTATCATCGTCAGAGCGGCCTGAACGAGTTTGCCCGTCAGGCAATGGTAGCCCCCATCACCGTGAAGGTGGAAGAAGGTGCTGGCGGCAAGGTGGAAATCTCTGAGGGTGAATACAACTCGGAGGGCTTCGCTCTGGAGGGCTTGGATCCCTTTGAGCGCCACTCTGCAGGTATTGCCTGCTGGTACACGGGTCCGAAGGTGGGTAAGCACGAATGGCCCAACAACATCTTCTACGGTTCGTACGTGGAGGCCTCTTACGGCACTGAGGACAGATTTGAGGCACCCTACGACCTGAAGAACAATACCAACCATGTGGTGAACAATACCGACGGCTCGATTGTGGGTTATAAGTACTTTAATTTCACCAAGAGCTACGACGGCGACTATCTGCAGTTGTTGCTGCGGCTGATTCCTGAGGGTATCGACGGCACCATCACGATTATGGCCGACAGACCTTGGGAGTCGCAGGGCGGTAAGGTATTAGGAAAGATCGAGCTGAAGGCTGATATGCCTAAGACCTCGACGGAGATGGCTATCGAGCTACCTGCTCTTGCCGACCTGACAGGCAAGCATGCCCTCTTCTTCGTGTTCGCATCAGACACAAAGGAGAAATCGATCTGTACACTTGAGGATTTTACATTCAGATATTAAAATATAGAAGAAATAGAAATGGAAAAGAAACTGAAGCAGGGCACACTCTGCGTACAAGCTGGCTATAAGGCCAAAAATGGAGAACCAATAGAATTACCCATCATCCAGAGTACGACATTCAAATATGACGACTCTGACGAGATGGCCAAGTTGTTTGATTTAGAGAAGGAGGGTTATTTCTATACCCGCTTGCAGAACCCAACCAACGATGCTGTGGCTGCGAAGATCGCAACCCTCGAAGGTGGTGTTGGCGCTGTGCTTACCTCTTCTGGTCAGGCTGCTAATTTCTACGCAATCTTCAACATCTGCCAGGCCGGCGATCACTTTATCACCTCCAACGAGATCTATGGTGGCACCTACAACCTCTTTGGCGTCACACTGAAAAAACTCGGCATCGAGTGTACCTTCATCTCACAGGAAGCTTCTGACGAGGAGATTCAGGCAGCTTTCCGTCCCAACACGAAGGCGATGTTCGGAGAGACAATCTCGAATCCAGGTTGCGCTGTGTTCGACATAGAGCGTTTTGCCAAGATCGCCCATAAGAACGGTGTGCCCCTCATCGTGGATAACACCTTCGCTACCCCTGTTAACTGTCGCCCCTTCGAGTGGGGTGCCGACATCGTGACCCACTCTACCACGAAATATATGGATGGACTGGCTACTCAGGTGGGTGGCGTTGTGGTGGATAGCGGTAATTTCGACTGGCTGGCTCATGCCGAGAAGTTCCCAGGTCTATGCACACCCGATGAGTCGTATCACGGACTGACCTACGTGAAGGCATTCGGTAAGATGGGCTTCACAACTAAGCTGGTGGCTCAGCTGATGCGCGACCTCGGCTCGATTCCTGCGCCTCAGAACGCGTTCCTGCTGCACTTGGGATTGCAGACACTGCATCTGCGTATGGCTCAGCACTGCAAGAATGCCCAGAAGGTGGCTGAGTTCCTGCACGACAACGAGAAGGTGGCATGGGTACACTACTGTGGATTGCCCGACGACAAGGCTTATGCCCTCGGACAGAAATATCTGCCTAACGGATCGTGCGGCGTCATCGCCTTCGGTCTGAAAGGCACGCGCGAGACGGCTATCAAGTGGATGGACTCGCTGGAGATGATCAACATTGTGACCCACGTGGCAGATGCCCGCACCTGCGTGCTGCATCCCGCTTCGCATACGCACCGCCAGCTGAGCGACGAGCAGTTGCTGGAGGCTGGTGTCGCCCCTGACCTGATCCGCCTCTCCGTAGGTATTGAAGACGTGGAGGATATCCTCGACGACATCAAGCAGGCTCTGGCGAAGATCTAGCAGACAATTTATTAACTTACTAAAAACCTTTAGACTATGGAAGTAGAGAAGATTATGCAAGCCTTGGAGCAGAAGCATCCCGGCGAGCTGGAATATCTCCAGGCAGTGAGAGAAGTGCTGGAATCAATCAAGGATGTCTATAATCAGCATCCGGAATTTGAGAAAGCCAAGATCATTGAACGTATCGTAGAGCCAGAGCGCATCATCACGTTCCGTGTGCCCTGGGTGGATGATAAGGGCGAGGTGCAGGTAAATCTTGGCTACCGTGTGCAGTTCAACAGCGCCATCGGTCCCTACAAGGGCGGTCTGCGCTTCCACTCATCGGTGAACCTGTCAATCCTGAAGTTCCTCGGCTTTGAGCAGACTTTCAAGAATGCCCTCACTACCCTACCCATGGGTGGCGGCAAGGGCGGATCTGACTTCTCTATCCGTGGCAAGAGTGATAACGAGGTGATGAAGTTCTGTCAGGCATTTATGACAGAGCTCTATCGCCATATCGGGCCCGACGAGGACGTACCTGCTGGCGATATCGGCGTGGGTGCCCGTGAGATCGGTTACCTATTCGGACAATATAAGAAACTTACCCACCAGTTCCAGGGTGTGCTTACTGGCAAGGGTATGGAATGGGGAGGCTCTATCCTCCGTCCTGAGGCTACTGGCTACGGTGCCCTCTATTTCGTTCACCAGATGCTGGAGGAGCACGGACTGGACATCAAGGGCAAGACCATAGCCCTCAGCGGCTTCGGCAATGTGGCCTGGGGCGCTGCCAAGAAGGCTACGGAGCTTGGTGCCAAGGTGATCACCATCAGTGGACCCGACGGCTACATCTATGATCCCGCAGGACTTGACGCAGAGAAGATTGAGTTTATGCTTGAGCTGCGTGCCTCAGGTAACGACGTATGCCAGCCTTACGAGGAAGAGTTCGATGGAGCAACCTTCTTCCCAAATAAGAAGCCTTGGGAGCAGAAGGCCGACATCTATCTGCCTTGTGCCACCCAGAACGAGCTGAACGGCGTTGATGCCGATGCCATCCTGGCTAACAAGCCGATGTGTGTGGCTGAGGTTTCGAATATGGGCTGTACGGCAGAGGCTGTGAATAAATTTATTGCTGCCAAGCAGCTCTTTGCCCCTGGTAAGGCAGTGAATGCTGGTGGTGTGGCCACCTCGGGACTGGAGATGACGCAGAACTCTGAGCGCATCGCCTGGACTGGTGCTGAGGTTGACGAGAAGCTACATCGTATCATGTCGAACATTCACGGCCAGTGCGTGAAGTACGGCAAGGAGAACGACTATGTGAACTATGTAAAAGGTGCCAACGTGGCTGGCTTCATGAAGGTGGCCAACGCCATGATGGCTCAAGGAGTGGTATGAAGATCCTGTCACTACTGATCGCCTTTCTATTCCTTCCTGTAATGTCTGGCGCCCAAGACGTACAGGAAGGGAAGGCGTCGTTCTACTCGATGAAGTTCACGGGAAGAAGAACGGCGAATGGCGAGCGGTTGCATCACGACTCACTGACCTGTGCCCACCGCACCTACCCCTTTGGCACCCAGCTGAAGGTGACCAATCCCGCCAACGGGAAGAGTGTCATCGTCAGGGTCACAGATCGCGGACCTTACGTCAAGGGGCGTATCATCGACCTCTCTGTGAAGGCTGCTAAGGAGCTAGGGATCTTCGCCCAGGGCATCGCCCCCGTCGTGGTGGAGCTATGGGATACCACTATCATCCCCTTCAAACCTGCCGACGTGTCGCATCTGCCTGAGTTTGACATCGGCACCAACGACGGACCTGACGAGAAACCCATCTGGCGAATACTCAGTGAAGGTAACAAAAAGAAAAACAAGCGATAGATGATCTCTATCGCTTGCTTGTTTTAATCATGAAGTCCCGCGTTTGGGAAGTTATCTCCTGATTCCTTTGGAACACCCCGATACGAATCACCGCCTCTCCATCCTTCAGATGGTTATCAGCCTTGATGACTGCGGTATAGCGGATGCCCTTGCCTGGGGCGATACACTCCACAAGAACATTCTCAGAGATACGGATATGCTTGTTGCCCGTTGTCTCTGCGACTGACGGCTGTACTTGGTAGGCTGGATCAGAGGAGTTGTTGAAAACCTCGAACACCATCCTCGCTTCCTCACCACGGCTCAATTGGCCGTCATGACTGGCATCCACAATCCGGGCATTGCGGATCTCGAGATCTGCCCGCTTATCAATCTTATAGGTAGGAGCGGTAGTGGTACCAAAGTCCTCACCAAAGCCATACAAACGATCATCGCCACTACCAGAGGGATCAAATCCGCTCTCGTCAGTCTGTTGCTCATACCTGTTCTGCGACTGGCGGTCGTAGCTGCGCTGGCGACGCTCCATGCGCTGCTGGCGATCAGCCTGATACTCCTCGTACTGGCGCCGTTGGGCATCGTCGGCTGCAGCGCCTACCGCTGCGCCTACCATAGCACCACCAGCCATACCGATCAGCGTACCAACATCACTGCCATGACGTCCACCAGAGATGCCGCCGATGGCAGAGCCGATGATAGAGCCGAATGTTCCCCCTGTCATTGCACCCATTCCTGTATATGTTCCACAGCTTGACAGCAGTAGGAGTGCACTTACCGATACTAACAAAGTCTTCTTCATAACCATTTTCATTTAATTGTTCACGGTGCAAAGATAGACATTCTACAATAAATAGCAGAAAGGATTTCCCCTAAAATCATATAGGGGAAACCCTAAAGCATACTGTTCAGCGGAAATCGAAAAGTTTGATAAAGCCTGTCAAGGTCAAAATCTGACGAACCTCATCGTTGACATTGCAAAGAACCAGCGAACCTCCCTGAGCTGCACTCAGTTTTTTCAACTTCAGCAGGCCACGCAGACCAAGACTGCAAATATACTCCAATTTACCACAATCAATTTCGATGGCCTTGTCGGCATGATCCTCAAGGGTTTTCAGATCTTCCAGGAATTCAGTGGCGACGTTAGTGTCGAGCCAACCGGACAGAACGGCGAAATACCCGCCATTGGACTCTTTAATCTCAATATTCATAATCAATGTAATGGTGTTAATGGATAAATAATGTTCACAATAAAGATATTAGCAGCCAGGATGATGATGTTCATCAGCAGACCGATACGCATGAAGTCACTGAAGCGATAGCCACCAGGGCCATAGACAAGCATATGGGTGGGTGAACCAATCGGCGTAGCAAAGCTGGAGCTGACGCTGACCATCAGGGCAACAAGGAATGGGAAGGGCTCATAACCCAGTTTCTCGGCTGCCTGATACATAATGGGGAAGAACATGGCACCCGCCGCCGTATTTGAAATAAACTCTGTAATAAAAGTACCTACGAAGCAGATGGCTGTCATGACAACAATCGGATTAGTACCGCAGACATCCAGGATACCGAAGGCGAGGCGCTCGGCAATACCAGTTTTCTGGATGGCGACACCAAGTACGACGGAACCAGCGAACACCATCAGGATTTCCCAATTGATGGCCTTCATGGCCTGATCCACATTACAGCAATGGAAGAGAAGCATGGCCATAGCCGCCAGGAAGGCACATTGCAGCAGCGGAATAATATTGAGTGCCGAAAGCACCACCATTGCCATCATAATCGTAGTGGAGATCAACGTCTTCTTACTAATATTTGGCACCTGATCACTATCAAAGAAGTGTAGTTTCGTAGTCAGTTTGGATGAATCGATCTTCAATTTAGGCGGACAGTCGAGCAGCAGTGTGTCACCAGCCTGAATAACTACCTCACGCGGTGACTGCTCGATACGTTTGCCACTGCGGGCCACAGCAACGAGCACCAGACCGTTATCCTTCTCAAAACTAGTTTTACCTATCTTTTTTCCAATCAGACTACTGTCAAAAGTGACAAAAGCCGTACGGAGTTGGCGGTTCTTATCAATCTCACTCAACGTAAACACATAATGATCGGCGTTTACCAATCCGTGGCTCTTCTTCAGATCGAGGATCTCATCAATCTGTCCAGAGTAGATCAGACGATCGCCGCCCATCACTATCTCATCGCCATCGGCAGGCGAATTAAACTCATCAAAATGCACAATTTCAATCAGGTTTCCGCCCCTAACATTGTTCAGTCCAGCCTCGTCGATCGTCATGCCGATATTTGGATTATCCGATGGCACCAATAACTCCACTGTATATTCCGACGTGGACTCAAAGGCTGATTCGGGAGCCTTACGATCTGGCAGTAATTTACGCATAGCAATGATGGAGAGCACACCGATAAAGAGGCAGAAGAGACCAGGAATCGTCGTCGTCAGTACATTCATCGCCACACCAGTTTCCTCTGCATAGAGACCAGAAATGATCAGGTTTGGCGGTGTACCTATCAGCGTGCACACACCACCCATTCCTGAGGCATAGCTCAACGGGATGAGCAGCTTAGATGGAGAAACGCCGAGTTTCTTTGACCACATCTTTACAATGCCTACGAACAAGGCCACTACTGTGGTGTTGCTAAGGAAAGAGCTCAGACCTGCCACAGGAAGCATCAGACGGATAACAGCCTTCGAATAGCTATCTGGCTGTCCCAACAGGTGTTTCACAATCCATTGCAACACGCCCGTATGTGTCAGACCAGCCACAACGACGAAAAGCACACCGATAATCACCACCGATGTGGAGCTGAACCCTGAAAATGCCTCCTTAGCATTCAACACACCAGTGACGAACAGGATGGCAATAGCACCAAGAAACACCAAATCTGCACGAAGTTTTGTTAGCAACAGTACTGTAAACATTGCCAGCACTGTCAAGATGGTAATCCAGGCATAGAGGTTAAATCCTAAAAAAATAAATGTTTCCATAAATAATGCATATTACATGTTTAAACTTTACTCTCTAATGATTTTGTAAGCGTCAGAACATTATAGCCATTAGCCGTACGTTCGTAGCTCATCGAATCCATGATGCTGCGCACCATATGGATACCCAATCCTCCAATGGTACGATCGTCCAACTCAGCATCAATGTCCACCTCCGCTTGCGACGTTGGATCGAAGGGTTCGCCATGATCCTTAATTACCACCGTCAGCAGGCGTGAAGGCGACACGTCAGCTGTCATCTCCACATGGCCGCGTGTACCTTTAGGATAGGCATAGTTGATCACGTTGGCCACCCACTCCTCAATAGCAAGGTTCAGCATCTTAGCCGTCTCGTCGCTGATACCATATTCACGACAGACAGAGAAGAAGAAACCACGCATGCGACTCACCTCGGCCATCTCATTCTTCATAATGATTCTTCGAGACGAAGAAGTATCCTTATTTTGAGACTTTCCATGGCGGATAAACATGAGTGTCAGGTCATCACCCTGTTCCGTACCATCGGCAAAGATGGTGACATGTTGTTTCAGATAGTCGATAATCTCAGAGGCAGAGGCCGTGAGATTTTTCTCCACATCATGCAGGACTCGTTCCTCGCCAAACAATTTCCTGTTACCCGTATTCGATTTATACACAGCTTCTGTCAGGCCATCTGTGTAAAGCAACAGAGCGGAGCCCTCAGGAAATGCTATTTGCTGTTCCTCATAGTGGTAGTGATCTTCCACACCGATGGGCAGGTTTGTCTCTGCTTCCAGCAGCCGGCATGTGCCGTCGTTCGTCAATAATACAGGAGTATTATGAGCCGCATTGCAATAGGTCAAGTGATGGGTCTTTAGGTCAAGCACTCCCACAAAGGCTGTTACGAATTCATATGACTCATTAGCCGAGGCGATGGCATGGTTCATCTGTCTGACGATATTAGCCGCACTCTGGTAATTGCCAGCCAGATTTCGGAATAGCGTCCTTGTCACAGCCATGTAAAGCGATGCAGGAACGCCCTTGCCTGCCACGTCACCAATAATGAAAAACAGTTCATCATCGTCAATAATAAAGTCATAGAGATCGCCTCCCACCTCCTTTGCCGGCGTCATTGAAGCAAACAGTTCCAGATCATCACGCTGAGGGAAGCTCGTAGGAATCATACCCATCTGGATATCATGGGCAATCACCAACTCACTTTGCAGGCGTTCCTTACCAGCTGTCGTTACCTTTAGGTCTTCAATATGTTGTTTCAAAGATGTCTGCATATATTCAAACGACTTGCGTAGCTGCAGCAGTTCATCCTCCGAATGTATTTCGGGCAATGGTGTTTCAAGATTGCCTTCAGCAATGCTTCTGGCAGAGTCGGCAAACAGCTGCAAAGGTTTAACTAAGCGATGGATGGCGAATGCACAACAGGTGAACAACACCAACAGTCCCACAACAAAGGCAATACCACCATAAAATACCAATGGCAGATAGCCTGAAAGAATATCCCTCCTCGAACAGATAAGACCTGCCGAGTAGCCACTCTCCCCTATCGGCTCATGAATCAAGAGGGAGATGTTGGAACGCTTGAACACCTCTTGCATGCCAGCTTCACCGCTGCCCATCATCCTAAGAATATCTGATAGTTCATCACGATGATTAATCAGCAGGACGGAGTCGCCAACATAGACAAGCCGCCCCAAGTGGTCTGTCATCAGTGTAAACGCGTGTTTGTATGGCTTCACGTTTCGAAGGATGCCCAAATAGTCCTCTAGCCCCAATGTATCTCCCTTGACTGCGGCTTCAGCCGTCTGGATACGCATAGCCATCACCGCGTCGTGTAACTGAGCACGTGCTTCAACGGCTGATTTCTCCTTCACAGACTCTTCTGAGAAATATAGATAGGTAAGCATCGCTATCAGAAAAATCCCTGCAGCAATCACAAGGATGGCTACACTCAGCCTCGCAGAAAACGACTTCCACAGGGCAAGATCGTACTTGTATTCGAACTTTGGGGCTTCTACCATAATCCTTCCTCAGTACAACATATGAGCAATCATGCGACAAATATAGTCAAATTATTCGAAACCACCAAACTTTCGGAAAGAAAAAACTCCCTGTCCTCAATTGAGAACAGGGAGTCAATCATATAAGAAATTGAAACTTATTCTGCCTTTGTCTCTTCAGCAGGGGTCTCAGCTGCGGGAACCTCTTCAGCCTTTGCCTCTACAGCTGCGGGAGCCTCAGCAGGAGCTGCGGCCTCAGCCTTAGGAGCTGACTTACGTGAACGACGAGTTGACTTCTTCTTAGTATCCTTTGCCATTTCAGGATCAAAGTCAACCAGTTCAATGAAGCAAACCTGTGCAGCATCACCCTGACGGGTACCGAGCTTGATGATACGAGTGTATCCACCGGGACGCTCGCCTACCTTCTCACTGACAGTAGAGAAGAGCTCCTTGATAGCTTCCTTATTCTGCAGGTAGCTGAATACAACACGACGAGAGTTGGTAGAATCCTCCTTTGACTTGGTAATCAGGGGCTCTACATACTTCTTCAAGGCTTTTGCCTTGGCTACGGTCGTAGTGATTCTTTTGTGCATGATCAGCGAGATAGCCATGTTAGCAAGCATGGCACTGCGGTGAGATGCAGTACGACCGAGA
>CACZTJ010000058.1 GCA_902784065.1 uncultured Prevotellaceae bacterium
GCTGGCTGAGCTGAAGCCTTGGGAGACCACTGGTATGCAGGTGGTTCAGGCTGAGAGTGAGCTGGCTTCGATTTACATGGTCTATGGTGCCGCTGGTGCTGGTAAGCGTGCGATGACCTCATCGTCATCTCCTGGTATCGCCCTGATGCAGGAGGGTATCACTTACATGGCTGGTGCCGAGGTGCCTGGTGTGTTTGTGAATGTTCAGCGTGGTGGTCCTGGTCTGGGTACGATCCAGCCTTCACAGGGTGACTATTTCCAGGCTACCCGTGGTGGTGGTAATGGTGACTACAAGGTGATTGTGCTGGCTCCTTCTTCAGTACAGGAGATGGCAGATTTCGTAGATCTCGCCTTCGAGCTGGCCTTCAAATATCGCAACCCCGCTATGATTCTGAGCGATGGTGTGATTGGTCAGATGATGGAGAAGGTGGTACTGCCTCCTTTCAAGCCCCGTCGTACAGATGAGGAAGTGATCAAGCAGTGTCCTTGGGCTTCTACTGGTAAGCCAAAGAACCGTGAGCGTGTGGTGATCACCTCTCTGGAGTTGAAGCCTGAGATTATGGAGCAGCGTAACATCGCCCTCCAGGAGAAATATCGTAAGATTCAGGAGAACGAGGTTCGTTTTGAGGAGCAGTTGATGGACGATGCAGAGTATGCAATCGTAGCCTTCGGTTCTGCTGCCCGTATCGCAGAGAAGAGTGTAGAGATTGCTCGTGAGCAGGGTATCAAGGTCGGCTTGTTCCGTCCTATCACCTTGTTCCCTTTCCCAGAGAAGCAGATTGCTGAGCTCTCAAAGAAGGTGAAGGGTATCCTCGTAGCAGAGATCAACGCCGGACAGATGGTACAGGATGTTCGCCTCGCCGTGAATGGTGCAGTGCCCGTAGAGCAGTTTGGTCGTCTGGGTGGTATCGTTCCAGATCCCGAGGAAATTGTAGAAGCTTTAAAGAAGGTTATGTAAGTTATGGATAGAAATCAAATAATTAGTCCAGAGAATATCGTCTGCAAGAAGCCGACGCTGATGAACGACAACAATATGCACTACTGCCCAGGCTGTAGTCATGGTGTGGTGCATAAGCTCATTGCCGAAGTCATCCAGGAAGCTGCCCATGGTCGTGCACCTGCACTGGCTACGGGTATCAAGCGCTGCTGGCCTGATCGTCTGGTGTTCACCTACCAGGGTGATGGCGACCTGGCTTGTATTGGTACTTGTGAGACCATTCACGCCCTGAACCGTGGTGAGAACATCGTGATTATCTTCGTCAACAATGCCATCTATGGTATGACGGGTGGTCAGATGGCTCCTACCACACTGATTGGTCAGAAGACTTCTACTTGTCCTTATGGACGTGATCCTCAGCTGCATGGTTATCCCCTGAAGATGGCTGATATCGCTGCTGGATTGGAGGGTACCTGCTATGTGACTCGTCAGAGTGTTGAGTCTGTAGCCTCTATCAACAAGGCTAAGAAGGCATTGCGTAAGGCTTTCGAGGCTTCGATGGCTGGTAAGGGTTCAAGTCTCGTGGAGTTTGTCTCTACCTGTAACAGCGGTTGGAAGCTTACGCCTGCTAAGGCTAATGAATGGATGAAGGAGAATATGTTCCCCTTCTATCCCAAAGGCGACTTAAAAGATACGACAATTTAGACATAGTAATAATAAAGACATAGTAACAGAATAACAAGAAAAAAGTATGTTAATATGTTACACTGTCTTTAAAAAAGATACTCTGTCTTAGAAAGATAATTTGTATGAAGAAAGAGATAATAATTTCAGGTTTTGGAGGTCAGGGCGTGCTCTCAATGGGTAAGATTCTGGCCTATTCAGGACTGATGGAGGACAAAGAGGTGACTTGGATGCCTGCCTACGGTCCTGAGCAGCGTGGTGGTACTGCCAACGTGACGGTGATTGTGAGCGACGAGCGTATCTCTTCGCCTATCCTCAGTAAGTATGATATCGCCGTGGTGCTCAACCAGCCTTCACTCGAGAAGTTCGAGCCGAAGATCAAGCCTGGTGGCATCCTCATCTACGATGGCTTTGGTATCATCAATAAGCCTACCCGTAAGGACATTACCGTCTATGAGATCAATGCGATGGACAAGGCTGCTGAGATGAAGAATGGTAAGGTGTTCAATATGATCGTACTGGGTGGTCTGCTCAAGGTCGCTCCCGTTGTCAGTGACAAGGGTGTTGAGAAGGCACTGAAGAAGACTCTGCCTGAGCGTCATCACGCTCTTATTCCTCTGAATATGGAAGCTCTGAAAGAAGGTGCTAAGATTATAGAGGTAGTGAAATAACGATTAATTCCCTGCCAGTTGGCAGGGAATTTTTATTTTCTTTGAATTCCTTAATAATATTTTAAATATGAAACTGACTTATTTTTGTGTGTTGATTGCTGCCTGCATGTCAACCTCGGTGATGGCACAGGAGAAATTTGAGTTGGGTAAGCCCAACAATGACGACTATCGTTACTTAGATGAGTACAAGGCTCTCAAGGACTACATCGACTATTCAAAGTATCCTAATTTCAAACTTGGTTCTGGTACCACTGTTCCTGATTACCTCAATGACAACGATCATTTGTTCAGAGACCTAATCAACAAGAACTTCACAGAGACAGTTGCAGGTAATGCCATGAAGATGGCCAGTTGCGTGAATAACAATGGCGACATGAACTTCACCACAGTGAAGAATTACGTAAAAGCCGCAACCGAAGCTGGTCTCAGCGTTTATGGTCACACGCTCGCTTGGCACTCGCAACAACCTGTCGGTTGGTTGACAAGCCTGATTGCTGACAAACCCGATCCCACTTCAGAACAGGTATATACAGAGGTGGCTAGCAAGGACTTTACTAAGGACAAGACCGTTGGTTGGACATCAGATAAGCCAACTTATGGCTTCAACATCACCTTTGATGGAACTGACGGTATGAAAGTTAGCACAACCAAGAAGTGTGATAACTTCTGGGATGTGCAGTTCCAGGCTATGACTGATATTATGCTCACAGCCAATAATTCCTACAAGATGACTATCACACTTAAGGGCACGAATGAAGGAAAACTTCATAGCAAATTAGGCGACTTCACCAATAATGGTGCCCTGGCAGACATTCCTTTCACCAAGGAATGGAAGGATGTAGAGATCGATTACACACCAGTGATGGGTAATAACTTCCTGCTTCTTCAGTGTGGTGACTTTGTAGGTGATATCTATATCAAGAGTATCAAGTTTGAAGGTTTCCAGGGTAAGATGATCCCTATGACTCAAGAGGAGAAGAAAGATGCTCTTGTTGACGCGATGGAAAAATGGATCAAGGGTATGATGGAAGCCTGTGATGGTAAAGTGAAGGCTTGGGATCTCGTGAATGAGGCCATCTCAGGTGGTGGCGATGACGGTCAGGGCAACTATGTCTTGCAGAGCGCTAAACAGAGTAATAGTGGCTCCTGGGATGTAGGTGGTTCGAATTTCTACTGGCAGGATTACCTGGGCGACCTTGACTACGTGCGTGAGGCTTGTCGCTTGGCTCGTAAATATGGTCCTGAGGATGTGAAACTCTTCATCAACGATTACAATCTTGAGGGAACCTGGGATTTGACGAAGAAGGATGGTGTTAATGCCAGTAAGAAAGTGTGGTCTATCGTCAATTGGATCAAGAAATGGGAGGCTGATGGTGTCACCAAGATCGATGGTATCGGTACACAGATGCACATCTCATATTTTGAAAATAGTGGTTCGCTCAACACTCTGAAAGAAGCTATCACTGGTATGTTCACAGTGATGGCGAATTCAGGAAAGCTGGTTCGTGTCAGTGAGATGGATATGGGTTATAAAGATGCTAACGGCAACACAGTTACCACAGACAAGCTGACAGAAGAACAGCACAAGAAGATGGCCGATTTCTATGAGTGGATCTTCAAGGAGTACTTCCGTATCGTTCCTGCCAAACAGCAGTGGGGTATCTGTCAGTGGTGTCCTACTGACGCACCAGAATTCGGTGGATGGCGTGCCAATGAGCCTGTAGGTATCTGGGATATCAACTACTACCGCAAGCATGTTTATGCTGGTTTTGTACGTGGACTTGGTGGTTCTACTAGTGGCATCAAGAGAGTTAAGACCGACAAGGCTATCAATGCAGCCTCTAAAGGTATCTATACAATCAATGGTGTTCGCCTGCAGGCAACATCACTTGACGAACTTCCCTCCGGACTTTATATCGTTGACGGAAAGAAGGTCGTAAAATAACCAATTATCCCTCGCCATAACGGCGAGGGATAAATATTTTCAGATAATTTTGATCATTGTCGTTGCACTGAGATGCCGGGCTTCATCAGTGACTTTCAGCGTCAGTGTACCTGCTGTTTTGGCGCTGCGGACCACTACCACTAACTGTCCATTGAAAAGTTTCATTGTAGGAGCCTTGAACGACTCCAGACTGGTGGCATCACCATTGCAGACAGCTTCAAACGAGCCTGCACCTGACACTTCGAATGTCAGTTGATCTGCTGCATCCGGAATCAGGGTGCCGTCGGCATCTGTGAGTGAGACAGTGATGAATGCCAGATCGTCGCCATCAGCTTTGAGGCGTGTGTCTTGCTGTGTCCAAACATCCAACTGTAGCTTAGCTGGTTTTCCTGCTGTCTTTACAATTTCCTCACCAGCCTTGTTGCCATTGGCATCATAGACCACCACCTTGATTTCGCCTGGCTCATATTTCACATTGTTCCAACGCAGACGATAACGGTCTAAACGCTCTTTGGGATTCTTCGAGATCTTTCCCTGGCTCTTGCCATTCACAAAGAGCTCGCCTGTGGGATAATCGGTATAGCAATAGACAGGTGTGACCTCTCCGATACGATTGCCTTTATCATTTTTGGAGCGTCCCCAACTCCAATGGGGTAGGAGGTGGATGGTATGCTCTTCCTTATTCCAATGGCTCCGATACAGATAATAACGATCTTTGGGTAAACCTGCCAGATCGCAGATGCCGAAATAGCTGCTGCGTGAAGGCCAGTATTCATCATAGGGTGAGGGCTCGCCCAGATAGTCATAGCCTGTCCACACAAACTCACCGATCACCCAGTCTTTATCATCCTGCCATACCCAGTCGTCATCAGGCAGGTTGCTCCATGGCGAATATTCCAGATCGTAGCTTGAACACTGGCCATCGGCCTTCTCCAATGCCTTGGGATCGTAGCCAGGTGCCCATGAGGCAAATCGGGAGTTATCATCAGGCACTACAGGGAACTTATACACTCCACGTGAACTGACGGTAGAGGCTGTCTCTGATCCCAACAAGAAACCCTGTGGCAGTTGCTCAATGTTCTTATCATACTTGTGTACTCGGTAGTTAAAACCTGGTACATCCATGATCTTTGCAACACCACTTTCGATAGATGCCTCAGCGTGATCGAGTCCCTGAGTAACATAACGGGTGGAGTCGAGACTATGACAGGCCTGCTGCAACTGCTCTGAAAGTATCTTACCCTCAGCGCTGCCCTGTTCAGGAATCTCATTGCCGATGCTCCACATGATGATGCTCGGGTGGTTGCGGTTAGCCAAGATGAGATGCTCGATGTCGAGATACCACCAGTCATCGAAGAAACGGGCATAACCGTTTTTGCATTTGGGATATCTCCACATATCGAAACTCTCAGCCATCACCATCATGCCTAACGAGTCACAGATATCCATCTGCATCTGGGAGGGCATATTATGCGAGGTACGAATGGCATCGCAGCCCATCTCCTTCATCATCTGGATCTGGCGGATAAGGGCAGACTTGTTGACAGCAGCACCCAACGGACCGAGGTCGTGATGCAGACATACACCTTTGATCTTTCGTGTGACACCGTTAAGCTGGAATCCACCTTCCTTTGATATCTTGACGGTACGGATGCCAAACTTCTGACAGATCTGATCCATCAGCTGGCCATTCAAGGTATATTTGATCACGGCTTGATATAAATAAGGCGTCTCAGGTGTCCATAGGTGGGGATTCTCTACATTGAAGGTAAGATTTATTGAGCCACCATCGCTGAGTTCAGAATCGTGCTGACGACCCACAATCTTTCCCTCTGCATCGCGCAGTTCTACTTCGATATCCTGGCTGTCTCCCAGACCACTACCGATACCTGCCGTCACATCGATAGTAGCTTTGTTGCCATCAATGGAGGTGGTGCGGATATAGGTTTTCCAGGGGTCGAGATAAACATTGCCAGTGGTAATGAGTGTCACAGGACGATAGATACCGGCACCAGGATACCAGCGTGAGCTCTCTTCTACATTCTTCAGATGAACTTCGAGCAGATTATCACCTGTCTGCATCGTGTCAGAGATATCAGCGCGGAAGGTGTTATAGCCGTAAACCCATCCATCCACGAACTCTCCATTCAGATAGACTCTAGGCTCTGCCATCGCCCCATCAAAAAGCAATTCTGCATGGGTGCAACCTTCCGGAATGGTGATGGTGCGCTGATAGTACCCCTCACCAATCCAGGGGAGGGCACCAGAACGACCACTCTTTTCTGTAGCTTCCGTCTCTCCGTTCTGTTCGATAGCCACATTCTGCAGATCCCATTTCTTATCGAAAGGTCCGGCAATGGCCCAGTCGTGAGGCACACGTACAGATTGCCACGTTTGTTTGTCTTGGGAAAAGCGCCAACCATCAGTCAGGATGGTCTCTTGACGAGGCTGTGCCAGGGCTGACAGACTTACCGTCAGGAATAGTGTTAGTAGATTCACTTTCATTTCAGATTGTATTATGTAGTTATTAATTTGGTGCAAAAATACGAAAAAATCCCGAAATAGTTGGCTAATTGGCAGAATTAATGTATTTTTGCACCTAATTAATAAAAGATTTATACTTAACGATATGAAGGAATCATATAAACATCAGTTGAGAAGTGCTGTCTGCACTGAAGGAAGAAGAATGGCTGGAGCCCGTGCCCTTTGGGTGGCTACGGGTATGAAGCATGAGCAGTTTGGCAAACCTATTATTGCCATAGTCAACTCATTCACCCAGTTTGTACCAGGACATACCCATCTTCATGAGATCGGACAGATTGTCCGTGAAGAAATCGAGAAGATGGGCTGCTATGCTGCAGAGTTTAACACGATTGCCATCGACGATGGTATCGCCATGGGTCACGATGGTATGCTCTATTCGTTGCCTTCACGCGACATCATTGCCGATTCTGTAGAATATATGGTTAATGCCCATAAGGCTGACGCGATGATCTGTATCTCCAACTGCGATAAGGTGACTCCAGGTATGCTGATGGCCTCTATGCGTCTGAACATCCCCACCGTATTCTGTAGTGGTGGTCCGATGGAAGCAGGCCGTTGGCGTGGTGAGAATGCCGACTTGATCACAGCGATGGTGAAAGGTGCTGATCCTTCTGTCACTGACGAGGAGATGAAGGAAATCGAGGAATGTGCATGTCCTGGATGCGGTTCATGTTCTGGTATGTTTACTGCCAACTCCATGAATTCGCTCACAGAGGCTATCGGTCTCTCTCTGCCTGGTAATGGCACGATTCTCGCTACCCATACCAACCGTGTTGAGTTGTTCAAGGCAGCTGCCCGTCAGGTGGTGAAGAATGCCTTTGCCTATTATCAGGATGGTGATGAGAGTGTGCTGCCTCGTTCGATTGCCACTCGTAAAGCATTCTTGAACGCCATGTCGCTTGATATTGCGATGGGTGGTTCTACCAATACCGTGCTCCATCTGCTGGCTGTAGCTCAGGAGGCAGGTACAGACTTCACGATGAAGGATATCGATGCCCTGAGCCGTCAGGTGCCCTGCCTGTGTAAGTTGGCCCCGAACACCCAGAAGTACTCTGTTCAGGAGTGTGGACGTGCTGGTGGTATCCTCGGCATCCTGAATGAACTGAACAAGGGTGGTCTGATTGATGGCTCTGCGATCCGTGTTGACGGTATGACCCTCGCCGAAGCGATGAAGAAATATAGTATTGTGGATGGTGCTGTAGATGCAGAGGCTAATCGCATCTATCAGACAGCGCCAGGCAACCGTTTCTCTACGAAGATGGGATCCCAGTCGGAAGAGTGGGGCACCCTTGATACCGATCGTGCCAATGGCTGTATCCGCGATTTGGAGCATGCCTACACCAAGGATGGTGGACTCGCAGTGCTCTTTGGTAATATCGCCCAGGATGGTTGCGTCGTGAAGACAGCTGGTGTCGATGAGTCGCTCTGGCACTTCGAAGGACCAGCAGTGGTGTTCGATTCTCAGGAAGATGCCTGTGAGGGCATTCTGGGTGGTAAGGTGAAGAGTGGCGACTGCGTGGTGATTACCCACGAGGGTCCGAAGGGTGGTCCTGGTATGCAGGAGATGCTCTATCCGACTTCCTATATTAAGAGTATGCATCTTGGTAAGGAATGTGCGCTGATTACGGATGGACGATTCTCGGGAGGAACCAGCGGTCTCTCTATCGGCCATATCTCTCCAGAGGCTGCCAATGGTGGTAATATCGGTAAGATCAAGGATGGTGATATCATTGTGATTGATATCCCTTCTCGCTCGATTAGCGTGAAACTCTCTGATGAGGAACTTGCAGCCCGTCCACAACAGCCTCTGAAGCGCAATCGCACTGTCAGCAAGGCCCTCCGTGCTTATGCTCAGAGTGTATCATCAGCTGACAAGGGTGGAATCAGAATTATAGATTAAACGTATGGAAAAACAAAAGATAACAGGTTCAGAGGCATTAATGCTGGCATTGAAGGCCGAGGGGGTAAAAACGATTTTCGGCTACCCCGGTGGTTCCATCATGCCTGTATATGATGCACTCTATGACTATACACGAGGTGAAAAGAAGGCTTTCGATCACATCCTCGTCCGTCATGAACAGGCTGCAACCCATGCTGCAGAGGGCTTTGCCCGTGTCAGTGGTCAGGTAGGTGTGGCTTTGGTAACGAGTGGTCCTGGTGCCACCAATACGCTGACAGGTTTGGCTGATGCCATGCTTGATTCCACACCTATTGTCGTGATTGCCGGACAGGTACCTATCGGTGCCCTTGGTACGGATGCCTTCCAGGAGGTCGATCTCGTGGGTGTGGCTCAGCCTATCTCCAAGTGGAGTTATCAGATACGTCATGCTGAGGATATAGCCTGGGCCGTCAGTCGCGCATTTTATATAGCACGTAGTGGACGCCCTGGTCCTGTGGTGCTCGACTTCCCTAAGAACGCACAGACAGAGATGGTGGAGTTTGAGCCTGCCCATGTGAAGTTCATCCGTTCTTATGTGGCCTATCCGAAGCTTGATGCTGACGCTGTTCGTGAGGCTGCAGAACTGATCAATCATGCCAAGAAGCCTCTGGCTCTCGTCGGGCAGGGCGTGGAACTTGGAAATGCCCAGGACGAACTGTTGCGATTTCTTGAGAAAGCTGATATCCCTGCCGGTCGTACAATGCTCGGGCTTTCTGCGCTGCCCAGTAACCATCCGTTGAATGTCGGTATGCTGGGTATGCACGGTAACTATGCCCCCAATCTGAAAGAACAGGAATGCGATGTGCTGATAGCTATCGGTATGCGTTTCAGCGATCGTGTGACGGGTAATCTGAAGACCTACGCCAAGCAGGCTAAGATTATCCATCTGGATATTGACCATAGTGAGATTGACAAGTGTGTGAAGACTGATGTGGCGGTGATTGCCGATTGTAAGGAGTCGCTGCCCGCACTCACAGAGCTAATTGAAAAAGGGAACCATCAGGAATGGCGTGACTCATTCATCCCGCTTCAGAAGAAGGAATATGAGAAAGTGATCGAGCCTGCCATCCATCCCAAAGAGGGTCCCCTGTTGATGGGAGAGGTGGTGAATGCAGTAGCAGAAGCCACCAAAGGCGATGCCGTGCTTGTGACGGATGTTGGTCAGAATCAGCTGTTTGCAACCCGTTATTTCAAATATCTCAAAAAACGCAGTATCTGCACCAGCGGTGGGCTTGGCACGATGGGCTATGGTATGCCAGCAGCCATCGGTGCCACCTTTGGAGCACCTGACCGTACGATCTGCTGCTTTATGGGCGATGGCGGTTTCCAGATGTGTATTGAGGAGCTTGGTACCATCATGGAACAGCAGGCACCAGTGAAGATGATCCTGATGAACAACCACTATCTAGGTAATGTGCGCCAGTGGCAGGATATGTTCTGGCAGCGTCGTAAGTCGTTCACCAAGATGCTGAATCCCAACTATGAACTGATAGCTCAGGGGTATGCCATTCCCTATAAGGCTGTAGTAGATCGTCAAGATCTGCAGGCAGCCATTGCAGAGATGCTTGCTACAAAGGGACCATTTATCTTGGAATGTGCCATTCGTGAAGACGATGATGTATTGCCCATGACCCCACCGGGCATGAATGTCGATGACATGATGCTAGAAATAAATGTGTAAGAAGATGGAAGAAAAGAAACTATATACATTATTGGTGTATTCAGAGAATATTGCTGGTGTCCTGAATCAGGTGACAGCTGTTTTCACCCGTCGCCAAGTGAACATCGAGAGTCTGAACGTGTCAGCCTCCAGCATCCCTGGTGTCCACAAATACACCATTACCGCCTGGAGCGATGAGGACCAGATCGTGAAGATAGCCCGTCAGATCGAGAAGAAGATTGACGTGGTGAAATGTAACTATTACACTGACGATCAGTTGTTTATCCGTGAGTCAGGCCTCTATAAGCTCGCCACCTCAATGGTTCTTGAGAATCCAGAAATCTCACGCACCATCCGTCGTTTCCAAGCCAGCATTATTGAAGTGAATCCCACCTATATCATTGTGCAGATGCACGGCATGACCGAGGATATCGTCTCTCTCTATCGTGCCCTTGATACCTTCGGATGCGTACTGCAGTACACCCGCTCTGGTCGTATTGCCGTCACCCGTGGTATGCAGGAGCAGGTGAGCCAATTCCTGGAAGAAAGAGAACAGCATGGATAAAGTAGGGAAATATGAATTCATGGCGGAGCCGTTTCACTGTGATTTCGGGGGACGGCTCATGATGGGGCATCTGGGTAACCACATGCTGAATGCAGCTGATTTCCACTCGACGGATCGTGGCTTTGGCATGCGTTATCTGCTCACCATCAACCGTTCGTGGGTACTCTCACGTCTCGCTATCGAGATGGAGGAGATGCCGAAGATGTACACGAAGTTTAAGGTGGAGACGTGGGTGGAGAGTGCGATGCGCTACTTTACCAGTCGTAACTTCCGTGTGGTGGGTGAGGATGGAAAGGTGTTTGGCTATGGACGCTCTATCTGGGCGATGATCGACACCGAGAGCCGTCAGCCTACAGATATCTTTGCCATTGACAATGGTGCCATCAACAACTGGATCGTGAAGGATAAGGAATGCCCGATTGACAAGGGTGGGCGTGTGAAGATGGACGATCAAGCAGAACTCGTACGCACCATCGACACCTATTATAGCGATGTGGATATCAACGGTCATATTAATTCGGTGAAATACATCGAGCACGTTCTCGACCTCTGGAGCCTCGAATGGTATCGGGAGCACGCCATCAAGCGCTTTGAGATTGCCTATGTGGCAGAGGCCCATCAGGGTGATCGCTTGTCATTCTATAAAGAGCAAACTGCTGAGAATGAATATTGCGTACGTATTTGCAAGGATGGTAATATAGAAACTTGTCGTAGCAAAGTGACGTTTTTTTAATCAAAAATTTGGTTTTTCGCTTGATTTGCACTAACTTTGCACCCAAAATTAGAAGTTAAACACTTAAATGATTAGCTATTATGGCAGAAATGAATTTCGGTGGCGTTGTTGAGACTGTAGTCACCAGCAAAGAATTCTCTTTGGAGAAAGCACGTGAGGTATTGAAGAATGAGACCATCGCAGTGATCGGTTATGGTGTTCAGGGTCCTGGACAGGCTTGTAACCTTCGCGATAATGGTTTCAACGTAATTGTTGGTCAGCGTCAGGGTAAGACCTATGACAAGGCTGTTGCTGATGGTTGGGTTCCCGGTGAGACACTGTTCTCTATCGAGGAGGCAGCTGAGAAGGGTACCATCCTCTGCATGTTGCTCTCTGATGCTGGACAGATTCAGCAGTGGCCTACCATCAAGAAATATCTGAAGCCTGGTAAGACTTTGTATTACTCTCATGGCTTCGCTATCAACTGGAGTGATCGCACTGGTGTGGTTCCCCCGAAGGATGTCGATGTGATCATGGTGGCTCCTAAGGGTTCAGGTACCTCTCTCCGCACGATGTTCTGCGAGGGTCGTGGTCTGAACTGCTCTTATGCCGTTTATCAGGATGCTACTGGTAAGGCTACAGAGAAGACACTGGCCTTTGGTATCGGTATCGGTGCCGGCTATATGTTTGAGACAACCTTCCAGCGCGAGGCTACTTCTGACCTCACCGGTGAGCGTGGTTCACTGATGGGTGCCATCCAGGGTCTGCTGTTGGCTCAGTATGAGGTGCTCCGTGAGCACGGACACTCTCCCTCGGAGGCTTTCAACGAGACCGTTGAGGAGCTTACCCAGAGCCTTGGCCCGCTCTTTGGTGCAAAGGGTATGGACTGGATGTATGCCAACTGCTCTACCACCGCTCAGCGTGGTGCCCTTGACTGGGCTCCC
>CACZTJ010000059.1 GCA_902784065.1 uncultured Prevotellaceae bacterium
GTTGAAAACTTTCTTTTACCAATAACTAAAAACCTAAAACTATAAATATTACTACTAACCTAAAACAATCTATTAACCTTTTGACGATGCAAAGGTACGGCGATTTTTTGTATCATGCAAGAGTTTTAGCATAATAAGTGTATAAATACCTTTTATTCTTGATATAAATCAATCATTTGTGTGCGCCAACATATCAGAAAGACGAGAAAATCACCTTTTCTTTTGGTTTTTCCCGCTTTTTGCCTTACCTTTGCAACAGAGAGCGACATGAGAGTACTGATTGTCAATACAAGCGAACGAACGGGTGGGGCGGCTGTTGCTGCCAACCGTTTGATGAAGGCACTGAATAACAATGGTGTCAAGGCCAAGATGCTGGTGCGCGATAAGGATACGGAGACACTGACGGTGGTGCCGTTGCCTCACTCGCCTCGTCTGAACTGGCACTTCTTATGGGAGCGGCTGGTGATCTTCTGTCGCCTGCATTTCTCCCGTCAGCATCTGTTTGAGATCGATATCGCCAATGCGGGCTCTGATATCACGAAGTTGCCGGAATTCCAGCAGGCTGATATCATCCACCTGCATTGGATCAATCAGGGTATGCTTTCGCTCAAGGGGATTCAGAAGATCCTGCAGAGCGGGAAGCCTGTGGTCTGGACGATGCACGATATCTGGCCTGCGACGGCCCTCTGTCATGTTACCTTGGGCTGTCAACAGTTTACCTCCCAATGCGCCCATTGCAGACTGCTACCCGGTGGGGGCTCCTCCAAAGATTTTTCTACGACTGTCTGGCAGCGTAAGCAGCGGATGCTGGCGGATGGAAGTATCTATTTTGTGGCTTGCAGCCATTGGCTGGCGTCTGAAGCCAAGCGTAGCGCCTTGTTGGAAGGTCAGAAGGTGACGAGTATTCCGAACCCCATCGACACACGTATTTATAAGAGAGGTAATAAGAATGAGGCCCGTCAACGGCTGGGTTTGCCTGTTGACAAGAAACTGATCCTCTTTGCCTCTCAGCGGGTGACGAATGCGAATAAGGGTATGGACTATCTGATAGAGGCCTGCCGACAGTTACAGCTCCCTGATGCCGCTGTGGTGATTCTTGGCGGACATGCGGAGGAAGTGGTGTCGCAGTTGTCGCTCGAGGCTTATCCCCTGGGTTATGTGAACGAAGAACAGCGCATCGTCGATGTGTATAATGCCGCTGATGTGTTTGTGCTGCCGTCGCTTTCTGAGAATCTGCCGAATACCATCATGGAGGCGATGGCTTGCGGTGTGCCCTGCGTCGGTTTTAAGGTGGGAGGCATCCCTGAGGAGATCGACCACCGGCGTAATGGCTATGTGGCTGACTATCGAAATTCGGAGGATCTGGCGCTTGGTATCCGTTGGATCCTGGCAGAGGCGGATTACGAGGAACTGAGTAAGAATGCGGTGCATAAGGTGCTGCATAACTACTCGCAACAGAGTGTGGCTTTGAAGTATCTCGATGTGTATCAACAGGCGCAGGCCTTCAAGAATTACCGCCTATGATACGGATCACCTATGTAACGATCACCTATAATGCCGCTGACGTGCTTCAGCGGACACTTGACAGTGTGCTCCACCAGGATTATCCGGAGATTGTGCATCTGATAATCGACGGGGCTTCTACGGATAAGACACTCCAGTTGGTTGAGGCTTATATCCAACAGTCGAATGCAGCGGAGAACGGGCATCGTATTCAGGTGACGTCTGAGCCTGACAAGGGTATCTATGATGCGATGAACAAAGGACTGCGCTCGCTCGACGGCGACTATGTGTGTTTCCTGAACGCTGGTGATTTCCTGCCTGCTTCTGATACCGTCAGCCGTATCGTGGAGAAGATCGATCAGTCGCAGCTGCCCGCTGTGCTCTATGGCGATACGGATATCGTGGATGGTGAGGGCCGTTTCCTGTATCACCGTCGTCTCGCTCCACCAGAGCATCTCACGTGGAAGTCGTTCCGTCAGGGTATGCTCGTCTGCCATCAGGCGTTTTATGCCCGTACCGACTTCGCGATTGCTACCCCATACGATACCCAGTACCGCTATTCTGCCGATGTCGATTGGTGTATCCGTGTGATGAAGGCAGCAGCAAAGGAACATATCCCCCTGTTGAACCTGAAGATGGTGGTTGCCAACTACACGGAGGAGGGACAGACCACCCAGCATCATCGTGAGTCGCTGTGGGAGCGCTATCATGTGATGGAACGGCATTACGGTCGTGTGCAGACGTTCTTGCTGCACTGCTGGTTTACGGTTCGCACATTATTCAAATAAGAAAGGCACCATCCTCGCCAGGATGATGCCTCTTCTCACCAATTACTAACTATTTAATTTTCTTATTTAAGTATGAATTTCATCTTATCACGAACTTCTTATTATTTATGATGTAGATGCCCTTGGGTAGGCCGTTCAGTGCCTCCTCGCTGCTCTTGGCAGTACGGATCAGGTGTCCGTTGAGGGTAAAGACCTTGATCTCACCGTCCGTCTGTGTGGTTGTGATTTTGCGGATTGCGGTGGGGGTCACTATCGCCTGCAGGCCTTCATCATTGTAATAGCCGCCATTCATAAAGGCGAGGTCAGCCGTCTGGTTGGAGCCATCGTTGAAGATGATACCCTGGTTGGTACTAGTCTGGCTCTTCTTGTCGCTTTCCTTAAACGTCCATTTCCAAACGCTGTTACCCTTGCTGTCTTCACCCAGTTTCTCGCAGTCCACACCAGGCCATACGTTGCCTGTGTAGTTGTATTTCTTATCCCAGCGCCAGCACTTGATCTGAGTGCCCCAGTTCTTGGGAGATACGAAGAAAGCACAGGTCTCACCCTCGTTGACTACGCAGAACGATGGCACCTCTACTGGTGTGTCGTCTTCTGGCTTCTCGTCCACGTCGGTGATGGCTTTTTCTGCTGTCAGATCCACATCCTTCGTGTAGAGTTGGAATTTCTTTCCCTCCAGGGCGAGCTCAAAGCCGTTGGTATCGGCATCTTCCACGACACCCAGCTTCAGCATGATCGTGCCCTTCGAGCCTTTTACGCTCAGGGCGAAACCGCTGGCAGAGGCTTCGGCATAAAGGATCTCACTCTGATTCGTAATACCTGCTGCTTTGCGGATGGCAATGAGGCGCTTCAGGGTGCCCTTGTTCGACTGCCAATGCTTCAGGAAGAGACAGGGGGTTCCCGGCATCATGAGGATATAGGCGTTGGCAGCACAGATGTTTGTACCCAGATAGTCCTTTTTACCCTCATCCCTGCGATAGGTATCGTGGTTGTCCACGAAGGTCACACTGTAGCGGGCATACGTCTTGTCGTTGCTGAGCATATCGTTTGCCAACGCACTCCAGTTACCGCCGCCAAAGGCAGAGTTGATGTTGTACTTCATCGGGAAATCGAAGGCAGCACTCTGAATGACGCCATCTACCTTCGTCCCGTTGATCCACTTGGTAACTACTGATTTGTCGCCGTCCCAGCACTCACCTACGCTATAGGTGGGTTTGGCAACGCTGTTATAGTCGCCTGTATATTTGGCCGAATAGCCTTTCACCATATCATAGCGGAAACCAGCATAGCCTAACTCATTCAGCAGGAAGTCGAGATAGGTCTTCACGTTCTTCTGCACCGTCTCGTTGGTGTGGTCCAGATCACGATAACCATCGAAGTTGTCGCCCGTATCCTTGGCGCCGGTGGTGGGGTAGCCGTTATTGTTACACTCGTCGGTAACACAGATGCCCGAGTAGTTGGTATTGTCCCATGTGATAGAATATGAGCCAGAGGTCTCATCAGGGAAATCCACCCAGGTGTTCAGGCCGTTCTTGTGGTTGATTACCACATCCTCGATGATGCCTGTACCCTTGTCGCCGAAGGTCTTGATCATCTTCTTCAGCTCTGCCTCTGTGCCCCAGCAGGAGTTGTGGTCGAGCCAGAAACAGGGGTCATAACCCATCGTCTTTCTCTTGCTATGATAATACTCCGAGGTTTTACCGCTTTGGGGCACCCAGATCAGATCGAAATACTGTGATAACTCGTCGGCCTGACCTTCCAGATCAGTCCATTTTGAGTCGGCATAGCTGTCCCAATAGAAGCCTTGCAACATGACGCCTTCGTATTTCTCAGGCCATCCTTGAGCCATCGTGGTGATGGCTACGAACAATAGAACCAGTGTGGAGTAAAGTTTTTGCATATGCTATCAGCTTTTCTTGATTGTATAATTCTGCTGCAAAATTACGCAAAAAGCCGTTTGGTTGTTCTCCAAACGGCTGTTTTTCTGCAAATTACATTGCGCAAACGGTTGCGCAACCTATTTGAATCTGGATAGTTCTTTAAGGGCGGGTAGGGCCATTCCCGTATGGTTGTCAAATAAGCCACGATTCAGCCATCCCTTTAGGACTGTATTCTCAAATCCATTTTCCTCAGGATACCACCAGAAAAGGCCAGTCACGTTGCGGTGCTTGTTCAGTTCCTCTACAAGTTCTTGGGTGAACTGTGTCTGCCCCTCTACGCTAATAGGATAGAACTCGGCATATTGATCAGGTTTAGCCCATTGGTCGTTGTCATGCGAATAATAGGCTGCTGCCTCTACAATCATCACGGGCTTATCAGGGAAGAGCCATGCCAGGTTATTAAGCGTTTTCCCTAAGTTGGGAATCGACTTGTGCCACATGGGGTAATAGCTGAGGCCGATGATGTCGTAATCTACCTGATGGCGACGCAGTTGCTGGTAATAGTTGCGAGTGATGTCCCAGTCGCCTGCTTTCTCCGTGTGGATGATAATCTTCGACTGAGGACAGACTTCGCGACAGGCCTTGCAGCCAGCCTTCAGAAACTGGCACAGCTTATCAAAACCCTCACTCCCTGATGGATCAATATTGCCTGTCGGCCAAAGCATACCGTTGGTAATCTCATTTCCCACCTGGATAAGTTCAGGCACCACACCAGCCTTCTTCAAGGCCAACAGCGAAGCACGGGTATAGGCATAAACACTGTCTGTCATTGCCTGAGGTGTACAGCCCTCCCAACGTTTGGGTGTAAACTGTTTCGCAGGGTCAGCCCATGTATCGCTATAGTGGAAGTCAAGCATCAGTTGCATACCAGCTTTTTTGACCTGCTGTCCCAGTTTGATGACATAATTAAGGTCCTGACAGACGCCCTCGTCCTTATGACTGTCTGGTGCGTTCTGGGGATCCACAAAGAGACGCACGCGGATGGCATTCCAGCCATATTGTTTGACGAAGGGTAGAAAACTGACCTTCTTGCCATTGAAGTCCTTATAGACCGTGTGCTGTGCCTCGTATGACGGTAGCATTGACGCATCACCACCCAACAGTTTTTGCCCCTGGGCGTTGTTTGTCAAGCACACTGCCATCATTAGACCTATGATCATATGTTTCTTCATAAATGATTGTTAGTTTAAATGTTGATAGGTGTGATCGGTTGTGTCTGTTTGAAGAAAACAGGTGGGTCGTTGTGAAAAGCGACCCGCCTGAGATTTATGCAAGTTAAAGGTTATTGCTTAGTGATGATGAAGTATGCCTTTCCATCACAATATGCAAAGAGCTGTACGAAATAAGATCCAGCCTCGGCAATCTTAATGTTTGGACCACCCTGGGTTAGAGCATCTTCTGTACCACCCCAGTTGATGTCCCAACCGTCGTTAGCACGGAATTTCATTTCGTCAGCATTCAGATCGATGGTTACTTCCCATGCACCTGTTTCCTCATTATAGGTCATATCGGTGTCAGAATCCCAGCCGCCTTCCTGAGCGGGACCAACAATACCGATGGTGGTAATTGGGGTCAGGCTGTAGGTCATGGATGCCAGATCGGCATTGACCTGATAGTAACCAGCTTCTGCGTTCAGGTTGCTGCCCTGTTCTGCCAATGAGCCTTCAGTAGCACCAGCACCCCAGTCGGGAGCATCCCAAGAATCTTCGTGGCTACGGAACTTGAACTCACCATCAAGATACATGAATCCGACGTATTTTCCGTCAAAGTCACCTCCGAACAGATAGTCCACAGGATCACCCCATCCGTTATTATTACCAGCCTCGTAGATATACTCTGAGAAGTTTACTTCCTTAACGGTGTAAGAATTGTCAGACATGTCAAGTGTTACCTGGATGAACTTAGCACCTTCAGCAATCTTGAACGATCCATCGTCTGTGAGGTCAGTACGACGTTTCAGTGTACCCGACTCGCCCTGATTACCATTACCACTGGTTGTACCATAAAGTAGTGACCAGTTATTGTCGTTTGCTACAGCATCGCAAGCCTGATCATCACCGATAGCAAACCAGGTGTCGCCAGCCTCTGCTGCAGGGAATAGGATCGTATAAACAGGAACCTCAATATCTGCCTGATTGAACTTCAGAGGCTTCTTTTCGCAAGACTCCTTCCAGTCGTTAGGACCACCAACGATATAGTAATTGACAGCCTGACGAACAATCTTGTAATTGAAGTTCACCATATCGATGGTTACCTTAAATGTGCCCTTTCCAGAGATGACAGGAGTCTGTACCTCATACTTGTCACCAGTCCAAATAATGAGGCCCTTTCTGTCAGAACAGCCATTCTCCTTACAACCCATCTGGCCTTGGTTAACCTCATCCCAGTCAGAGTCGCTGTAATGGGATTGCTCGTAGAATTTGAACCAGTTATCGCCATCACCTGTGGTGTTGACAATAGCACTATAGGTACCATCACCATTATCCGTCATCTTGACAGGGGTCTTCAGATCCCAACCAGAGCCGTTCTCTTCGAAGTTACCTAACATGAAGTAGCCTTCAGGATCAATGTCAGGTGTAGGACTAGTTGTAATCTTAGAAGTGAGGTTTGTTGTACCGGCTACAGCATCACCGTTGTCAAGGACTGCACCGTATTCCGTATCGATGACCAGATCGTATGTTTTCTGGGCACGCGACTCGTTTATCAACTGTGCATTATCCTCCAATGCATTGGCAGAGGCAATAACATTGCCGTCTTTAATGGTGTAGTCTATCTTCATGCCATTAACCGTCAATGTACGGATATTATATCCTTTCACTCTTTCATCAGGAGAAGAGAAAGAGAATAGCGTGACCTCATCGTCATCCACAGGCATTGTGATGGAGTTGGGTGAGGTTGTCACACCATAGGCTGCAGCAGGATCTTGCTGATCATAGCTCTGCGGCTTTGACCAATCATTGTAGTCGCCGTTGCAGCTGGCGAGTACGAGACCCGCCAAGGCTGCAAAGCTATATTGAAATATCTTTTTCATAATCATATACGTTTATTAGTTATTTGGCCAGCAGAACATTCAACAGAATACTCAGGACCTACATCCTCCTTCCAGTTATTCGGAATGTTAACCTCACGGAAGAACAGATTTCCTTCATAGAGTGTGAACTCAGTCTTCCACCAGTCGCGTCCAGGAACCTTGATGTATGCACGGAGTTCACCACCTCCTGCAAATGCAGGCGACTCCCATGTGCCGTCACCGAGAGGTGCTGTCATCTTCCAGTCAGGATCGCTATCGTTCCATGCGCCACCAGCAACACTTCCAATCACGTATGCCTCTGCAGGATAGATATGGAATGTCCAAACAACATCAGTAGAACCAAGTGCAGTTTCTACATGGAGCGTGTACCAGCCACCATTGTCGAACTGGATATTACCGTCGCTTGGAGCCTCGTGAACACCGGCATTTGCCTGGTCGTCGAACTTGGCTACGCGATCGTATCCACGCCAGTCGTTTTCGGCTTCACCCCACTTGAACTGACCACCATCGGGTACATAGATAATGGTATAGAATTCGCCTTCTCCGCCATATACAGGAGCCAGCTTCTTCCACCATCCCCAGTAAGGCTTGGTATCACCGTCACCGATAGAAGAACCTACCACATAGCATGTCTTCGGGTATTCAATATCAGGTGCCTTGAAGGTAGCAAGAACGCTTGGAAGCACAATCGTGTTGGAATATGCATTGTCTAATTCTGTATTAGCAAGATTCACAACATTAGCGCGCAAACGGATATAGAGTGGACGTGGCTCCTTTGGATAGTCAACATTGCCATGAATTTCTTTGTAGATGTCGATCATCGCATTGTTTAACTCATAGGCATCCACATTCATCTTTGCTGTGGTATACGAAGTCTCTAATTCTCTAGAAACATCGAAGGTTTCATCAAGTGCCACCTGTACATGATAGACCACTACATAAGGAACCCCATTGTAGTTAGGCTGCTGGCAGGTCAATTCCAAACTATTGGCGGATACCAGATCATAAGTGTTGTTTGTAGCATTCTCTGGTACGTTCAGCGTGAAGCTTGGACTTGTGGGCACAAATCTCGGGTTACTCTTGTCATCCTTTTCGCAGGCAGTCAGCAAAAGCGCAAAAACTGCGAGGAAAGAAAGAGAACGTCCTATATTTAATAAATTCTTATTCATAATCCTTGTCTATTTTAACTGTCTGAATTAATAACCTGCATTCTGGGTCATGTTCTTGTTGTTGTTGATATCGTCCATGGGGATGGGATAGTATTTGAAATGACCATCCACAGCCTGTCCATTAGCGACACCACCTTTCCATGCCCAGTTGTATTTCTTGCCAGTGAACATATCGAAACGGATGAGGTCAGAACGACGGCGTCCCTCCATATAGAACTCACGGCTCCATTCGTCGATGAGATCCTTTTCGGTGAGCTGTGTCAGAGGCTCTGCATTCGCACGCGCACGAAGCACGTTGACATCGTTGATGCCAGTTGCATCACCACTACGCCACTTAGCCTCGGCACGAGTCATATAGGCTTCTGCCAGACGGAACAGAGGAATATCGGTATCAGGGAATACAGGATCATTGGTAGCACCACCGTCAACTCGGATGTTCTGCCATTTTACGATGGAAATACCATCAAGGAAGTTATTCAACTTGTCGGTACGCAGTTTGCGAATACCACCGCCACGGCCTGCATAGAACAGAGCGCGGTCGTCATTTGCTGCTGCTATGATTCCCTCGGTATCAGAACCGTCCATAGCGTCGAGAGCAATGATTGTTTCCTCTGAGCCATCGCCAACATAGTCGTCTGATGACATGGGAATATCATCGTTGGGGAAGAACTTCTCAATGAGGTTTGGACGGGCATAGTTACAACTCCAACAGTTGGTAGTTCCAGCGTAAGGCATACCGGCAATACGAGTTGAACTTACCAGATAGTTTGCTGTAGAGTAATTAGGTGTTTTTATACCATCTTGACGAATCGGGAAAATAATTTCCTTCATTGCATCAGCATTCTTATCATTGTCAGCCATAAACAGTTGAGCATAGCCGCTATAAGTCAGACCATTTGAAGGATTAGTCTTTGCAACACTACTCAAAGCATAAGGACCATTGATAACCTTGTCACAATAACTGATAGCCTTGTCAAAAGCAGTAACTGCCCCTTCAGTATAAACCTTAGCATTCAGAGCCAAGCGCGCATGGAGCAGATAGACGGCACCAGCATCGGCACGACCAAAGTCTGAGGCTGTATTAAACTGCCCGATTGGTGCAATATCACTCTCAATAGCAGTCAACTCAGCGTCAATCCAGTTATAGAGATCTGTACCAGCCTTCTCTACTGGCAACTCGCTCATTGAATTGCTTTCGTCCTTAAATGGAGCCTTATGCCACAAGTCGAGGAAATACCAATAGAAAAGTGCGCGCAGGAAACGTACCTCAGCACGATAATACCTGTAGTCAGCATCGTCTGCTTTGTCTGCTGTGTTCTGCAGATAGAAGTTGCAAAGCAATACATTAAAGCCTAAGCGCTGATAAGCCCACTGTGTACGAGTACTATTGGCATTCCAACTGATACCTGTTATTTGAGGAATGTCAGTATCGGTCTGCCATGCCCAGTTACATTCGTCGGTAGGAAGCGTCTGCAAGTTGAAGGTGGTACGATAGAATCCAGATTCACCTTCGTCACTGCTGATATCACCTGATCCTGCAGGGCCTTTCTGTCCTGTTAATCCCAGCGTTCCATAAACCTTTGCCAGCAATTCCATATCTTCATAGGAAGTAGAGGTCTGAGGGTCGATAGATGAGATATTCAGGTCGTTGGCACAGGAGGTCATACCCAGTACAAGCAGACCTGCTATAGCCGTTTTTGAAAATATATGTCTCATAATCTTAATATCTTTTATTATTATTCTTTATTTAATCTCTTAGAAGTTCAGGCTCAGACCAAGCTGGAAGCTGCGTGGACGTGGATATGGGTTCTTATCAACACCATCGGCAATTTCTGGATCAAGTCCCTTATACTTGGTGATAATGAACGGATTCTGAACGGTGAAGAAAACACGACCGTTAAGATGGTTCTTCAGCAAGTTGGGGAATGTGTAACCTAATGTAATGTTAGAACACTTCAGATATGAAGCATTACGAACAAAATAGTCTGAGAGATAATACTCTGTTCCGATACCAGTGAAGCCTAAGTCAACAGCCTCAGGGGAGGTGTTACTGAAGGCGCTGTTTGAGTACAGACCAGAGGCACTGATAGATGCCTTGTTCGACAGATAGTCATAATAAACATAATTGCCAAGAGAAGCATGGAAAGCTGCACTCAGATCCCAATTCTTATAGAGGAACTTGGTGGTGAAGCCCATGATTACATCGGCAGCAGGACTCTTATAGAAGTATCTGTCGCTCTCATTGATCTGACCATCAGCATTGCGGTCAACATACATACCCTCGATGGGCTTGCCGTTAGCATCATATACCTGCTGATAGACGAAGAATGAATTACGTGGCTGACCTACAGTATTGGCCTGAATGAGCGTAGAGTTACCACGAGAGATCGTGGTACCAGTCTTGATGTAGTAATCATCATCGGCACCTTCTGTCAGAGAAGTAATCTTATTTTTGTTCCATGAGATGTTGTAGCTGATATCCCAAGTGAAGTCTTTGGTGATAATCGGCTTGGCATTTATTGAGAACTCAATACCATAGTTCTTCATCGAACCGATATTCTGAGTCAGCACTGAACCGAAGTTGGTTCCTACAGGAATGGTAACAGTATTAAGCAGATCGGTGGTCTTACGATAGTAAGTATCCAAACTGGCTGTGATACGGTTGTTGAGGAAACCAAAGTCGAAACCTGCATTCCATGTGGTTGTTGTCTCCCACTTCAAATCGGGATTATAGGCATTCGGACGCTTTGTATAATAATCAATATCACCGAAACTATACATGGCATAAGAGTTACTGATGACATAGAGCGGCGCATAACCGAAGTCGCTACCAATATCCTGTTGACCTGTTTTACCCCAACCTAAGCGGAGTTTAAATTCATTCCACCAAGTAAGGTCTTTCATGAATTTCTCCTCGTTGATCTTCCATGCCAAGGCTACAGAGGGGAAATAACCCCAGTGGTTTTCCTTAGAGAATTTAGAAGATCCATCAGCACGGAAGGTCGCGGTCAGCATATAGCGCTCCATCAGCGTGTAGTTCAAACGACCGAAATAAGAAACCAGAGAATTGTGGGTAGCCCATTCCTGCTCTGAACGGATGCTTGGATTATAAGCTTCGCCAGTATAAGGATCAGTACCCTGACCTTCATTGTAGCCATGACGATGGTAGTGGCTTTCCTCAGCACCTGCCATTACGTCGATAAAGTGAATATCGAACTCCTTCTGATACTGTGCGTAAGCATTTGCTGTAATGCTGTACTTATAGTAGCGGGTAATTCCATCCCAACCATAATAGTTGTTGGAATATGAATATTTAGATATTTCATCAGTCTGCTTTGACTCTGTATATTGTCCACCATAACTGGCATGAATGTGCAAATCCTCAAAACCATGAATCTTATAGTCTGCTTCAAAGTTTCCAGTAAAGTCACTGGATTTTGCTAGGGTTTCTTTCAGTTCCAACAGAGCCAATGGATTCTGAGGAGCATTGCTGTTGCTGGTGTATAACCATGTGGGATCACTGAAATTTGCACTGACTGCGGGCTGATAATAGCCTGCGAAGAATGGTGAGGTTTCATCGTTAGTATATACAGGGCGAGTCGGATCAATGGAAAGTGCTGAGCCAATGGCTCCGCCAGAATCTGCGTAGCGATCCTTCTCGTACATATACTTAGCAGTAACGTTCAGGTTCAGGTGATCATCAAAGAAACTTGGAGCAAGGTTCAAACTTGCGTTTGCACGACGCATCCAAGAGGTCTTAACAATACCATTTGAAGAATTATAACCTGCACTTACACGATAAGGAATATTACCAATACCACCAGATACGGATACGCTGTGGCTGGTGCTAACAGCAGTACGGAAAATTTGATCCTGCCAATCGGTATCTGCATTACCTAATTTAGATGCATCCAGTCCTTCAATACTATTAACAAGGTTCTTGTATTCGGTAGCATTCAGTGTATCGTATTTCTTGGCAACGGTAGAGATGGTTACATCACCATTATATGTAATACGAGGGGCACTGCCCTTCTTGCCTTTCTTAGTAGTAATAATGATCACACCGTTAGAAGCACGGCTACCATAAATAGCAGTAGCAGAAGCATCCTTCAGCACGGTGAATGTTTCAATATCATTCGGGTTGATCATAGCCAGGACGTTCGACATACCTGTAGCAGTGTTACCGTCAATCGTCAGACCATCAATTACATAGAGAGGGTCGTTGCTGGCGTTCAGTGACGAACCACCACGAATACGGATCTGGGCACCAGCACCTGGCGAACCGCCTGCAGTAATAACATCAACACCGGCTACCTTACCCACAAGCATATCCGTAGCATTGTTGGTAATACCTTTGCTGAGTTCATCTGGCTTGATGGCCGTTACAGAACCAGTCAAGTCGTTTTTCTTAGCACGACCGTAACCGATGACCACCACGTTCTCCAGAACCTGAGAGTCATCCTGCAATATTACTTCTACAGTCGGTGCAGCCTTGACGGTGGCATTCTGATAGCCAACGTAAGAAACAACCAGGGTTGCACCCTCATTTGCCTTCAGCACGAAATTACCGTCAAAATCAGATACGGTAGCGGTCTGTGTGCCCTCTACTCGTACTGTTGCGCCGATAATGTCTTCGCCTGTAGCATCTTTCACATGGCCCTTAACCTCAATCTGAGCAAAGGCGCCTACCGATAGGAACAGCCCTAAGATAAGGCCGAGCATCCTAAGCGGAACTTGAATGTTTACCTGCTTCATCATTACATTTAATTAGAGTTAAAATAGTACATGCATTTCTACGGTGCAAACGTTTGCATTGACATATATCAACATTATTATTATACATTATTATAATATTTAAATAGTTTTGTTTACCTTTGCATCAGCAATAGTTAAAAACCCTATGGAAGAGAAGGCACCAATGACAATGAAAGATATAGCCAGGGAGTTCGGAATCTCCGTGGCTACGGTGTCGCGTGCCCTGAAAGACTCCCCCAGAATTAGCGAGGAGCGCCGCAAGGCCATCCAGCAATATGCCCGTGAGCATAACTTCTATCCGAATGCCATCGGCGAGGCCTTACGCCACAGTAGGGTGATGCCTCAGCGGCTGATCGGTGTCATCGTGCCAGAGTTTACCCACTATTATTTCTCATCTATCCTGACAGGTATTGAGGAGGCAGCTGCCGCCCGAGGCTATCGCATCATGGTGGCCCTGAGTGGTGAGCAGTATGAGCGCGAGGCGCGAATCTGTGAGATTTTCCTCCGCTATAAGGTGTGTGGTGTCATTGTGTCGCAAGCTAAGGATACCCAGAACTATGATCATTACCAGAAACTCATCGATGCGGGTATCCCCCTGGTGTTCTATGATCGCATCTGTACGGGTGTGAATGCCAGTCGTGTGGTGGTGGATGATTATCTGGGTGCCTATAATGCCGTATCCTATCTGATAGAGACGGGCTGTAAGCGTGTAGCCTTCTATGGCAGTCCCATGCAGCTTGAGATCTCCAAAAATCGTTATAACGGTTACAAGGATGCCTTGCTGAAACATGGCATGAAGGTTGATGAGAGCATTGTCAAAGTGTGCGACAACCGGGCTGATGCAGAATTGATAACGCCTTCGATTATGGCGCTCGACAATCCGCCTGACGGCTTTTTCGCCGTGAACGACGATACTGCCATCGGCATTCTCTATACCGTGAAGCATGCAGGCTTCCGTGTGCCGGAGGATATCTCCATCTGTGGCTTTACAAACGGACAGCGTGCCATTGCCTGTGATCCCATGCTGACCACCGTTGAGCAACGTGGGCATCGGGTGGGTGAGGAGGCGGCTGTGATCCTGATGGATAAGGTGGAGGGCATCTCGCCGCTTGAGAAGATCGAGAAGCGTATTATCCGCACCCGTCTGGTAATAAGAGGAACAACTAGATAATAAACGATATGAAGCAAAAACCTAATCTCTCCTTTTGGAAGTTATGGAACCTGAGTTTTGGTTTCTTTGGTGTGCAGATCGCCTATGCCCTGCAGAGTGCAAACATCTCACGAATCTTCGCCACGCTGGGTGCCGATCCGCATAACCTGAGTTATTTCTGGATTCTCCCGCCGTTGATGGGAATCCTGGTGCAACCGATTGTAGGCACGCTCTCCGATAAGACGTGGACCCGTTTCGGTCGTCGCATACCTTATTTATTTATAGGAGCCGCTGTGGCTGTGCTTGTGATGTGCCTGTTGCCCAACTCCGGTTCGCTGGGATTGACCGTGAGTGCCGCCATGATCTTCGGTCTGATAGCCCTCATGTTCCTCGACACCAGCATCAACATGGCGATGCAGCCGTTTAAGATGCTCGTGGGCGATATGGTCAACGAGGCACAGAAGGCTAAGGCCTATTCCATCCAGTCGTTCCTGTGCAATGCGGGATCGGTGATGGGTTATGTGTTCCCCTTCTTCTTCACCTTCCTTGGTATCAGCAATGTGGCAGATAAGGGTGTGGTGCCCGACTCCGTCATCTGGTCGTTCTATATCGGTGCCGCCATCCTCATCCTCTGTGTTATCTACACCACCTCGAAGGTTAAGGAGTGGAATCCGCAGGACTATGCGGAGTACAATCCCGTATCGGAAGAGAAGGAAGAATCGGCCAACTGGATCACGCTGTTGAAGAATGCGCCCTCCACGTTCTGGAAGGTCGGGCTGGTGCAGTTCTTCTCTTGGGTAGCGATGCTCTATATGTGGAACTATACTACGGGAGCTATTGCAGAAGTGGTGTGGGACACTACTGATCCCTCCAGTGAGGCTTTCCAAGAGGCTGGCAACTGGGTGGGCATCCTCTTTGCCGTACAGGCTGTGGGTAGTGTGGTCTGGGCTGCTCTGCTGCCGCAGTTCAAGAGCACCAAGCTGGCTTACTCGCTCAGTCTGATGATCGGTGCCGTAGGTTTCGTGCTTGTGCCTTATATCCACGACCAGTATCTGCAGTTCGTCCCGTTCCTGTTGATTGGTTGTGCCTGGGCTGCCATGCTGGCTATGCCGTTTACATTTGTCACCAATGCCCTGCAGGGATATGGTCACATGGGCGCTTATCTCGGTCTGTTCAATGGCACCATCTGTGTGCCTCAGATCATCGCAGCCCTCCTGGGTGGCATCATCCTCTCCATGATCGGAAGCCATCAGTCGTCGATGATGATCGTCGCAGGTGTCAGCTTCCTGATCGCTGCCCTCTGCGTCTTTGTCATCAAAGATAAGAAATAATTAAGGGTGCTGATGTTGGGCCGTTTGGTTATAGTCATCGTCTCACTCATGTTCTCGCTACCAAGTTTCAGTAGCGGGAACTTGTTGACGGAACGGTATAACCAGACCTTCCTCGATCTGAGTAACGGACTGCCGCATAATAACGTGAGTGACATATTTAAGGACTCAAACGGATTCTTATGGATCTCAACTTATGGAGGTGGTCTGGTGCGTTATGACGGATACGATATGATGGTTCCTCGGCTTGACCTGAACAGTAAGTCGTGTAGGAGTGTTACTGAAGATAACTTCCATCGACTTTGGATCGCTTTCGATGAGGGCATCAATATTGTTGACCTCATGACAATGAAGTCGGTCGTCCCAAATCATGCGGAACTCCGGAAATTACTATCCCGATCATCTATTAGGACCTATCGTGATGCCATAGGGCGTATTTGGATTATCAATGACATTCAGATAAGCCTTGTCACTTTTACTAGTGAGGGAGAGATTGACAAGATATACAATTATCCGCATCCATGGCGGATGCTTGATATTGCCGTTTGCGATGTCGATGGCAATGGTAAACCCTGGTTGGGCATCGATGGTGGTCTTTATCGTTTGGTAGAGAAAGACGGCAAGCTGGTACGTGAGGAGATATCAACCATTCTTAAACCATTACAAGGACGTTACATTACAGATATCCTGAAGCGAAATAATGTGGTGTGGATTACAACCAACATGGGTCTTTATCGTTTTGACCCTTACCAACAGAAATTGTTCGAATATCATCATTCAAGTGCTCCTGGAGCTCTTTCTCATGTATTTCTGTCCAGTTTGGCTGTCACAGCCGATAACCGTTTGCTTATAGGATCATTGGGTGGCGTTAATATTTATGACGACCAGACTGATAGTTTTACGGCATGGACGACAGAGAGCAGTACCCCTTTGAAAAGTGACTTCGTGCATTGTATTCGGGAATATCAAGGACAAATATGGATTGGAACAGAGTCGGGTGGAATCGTCTGCCTGTCTCCTCGACGCTTGCTGTTACGTAATTCTGTACATACGGCTGATACGCATTCTTTGTCTCCCAATGCTGTCAATGCCATGTATGTTGAGCCGGATGGTCAGTTGTGGGTAGGAACGGTTGAAGGAGGCTTGAATCTCCGCGAGCCGGGTTCACTCAACTATATCCATTTCACGACATCCAACACAGGATTGTCACATAATAGTGTATCAGCTCTTGCAGCCGATAAGTATGGAAGACTGTGGATCGGAACTTGGGGTGGAGGACTTTGTGTCACCAACATGAAAGGGGCACACCAGATCTCTCGTTTGGAACTGCCAGGTGATTATTCGTGGCTGACAAACTTTGTGGGTGCACTCGCCATCGATTCCATCAATGACGGCATGTGGATTGGTAGTAATGCTGGCTTGTTCTTCTATGATTTTAAGCGTCGTCAGATAGAAGAGCCGTTTGAGGGCTGTCGAAGTGTAACGGGATGTATTGGAGCCATTGTCGATCGTGATGGTTTTCTGTGGATGGGATGTATGCAAGGTCTGAGAGTTGTTGACTTAAACTCTGGACGAAATGGACGTCGCCCCTTTAAGACTGAAGGCATAACCCATAAGTTGGATGAGCATAACTCTCGTATTGTGGACAAGATTTCTTCTTTTTATCAGACTAAAGACGGTACGCTCTGGTTGGGTAGTAACGGCTATGGTCTTTATCGATTAGTGAAGGATGCAAAAGACCAACGTGGACATTTTGAGGCCTTGACGAAAGAAGACGGACTGGTTTTCGAAGGTGTGAAAGGTATTGTTGAGGATTTGAATGGACACTTGTGGGTAACCACTCAGAATGGCTTGTCTGTATATGATCCCAAAACCCAGATTTTCTCTAATTATTTTGAGAAAGAGGGTTTGATAAACCAACATTTCTATTGGAATTCTGCCATGAGAGATGAATCTGGAGTCATATATCTGGGTAGCGAAGGAGGCTTGATTGAGGTGCTTGGCGAGAATGCCGAGTCCAAATCTAAAGGGAAACTTGTGTTTACCCATTTGATGGTGGATAACCAAGATGTTAAAGCCGATGGAGAATATTTATCAGAAGATATCTCTATATCATCTTCCATCCAGCTACGTGAGAGTAATCGCTCTTTCTCCATTTCTTTCTCTGCCTTGGACTATGGTAATGAGGAACAGGCCATGTTCAGTTATAGGATGAAGGGGCTTGAGGATGAGTGGAACACGCTAATGCTGGGTGAACATTCGGTTCGTTATAACGCTCTCCCTGCAGGCAATTATGTCTTCGAAGTAAGATATCTGTCTGCATCCTCAACTGATCATTTTGAGACGGCATCCATCGAGGTTGTGGTAAAACCTGCTTTTTGGAATAGTTGGTGGTTCCGTCTTATTTTGAGTGTTCTTTTTGTGTTACTCATTATATATATATATAATAGGTGGGCAAGTTATTTGAAGCAGAAAGAGGCAGATCAATTACTCAACCCTATCCGGAAAGTCCTTGAAGAGTCTGATGATCCACGTAAACTTCAAACGCGTATCCAGAATATTCTCGACAATCAACAACGTTACAAACAGAGCGTGTCGAAGAGTGTAGAAGCCGATAAGGAGGAAGTTCTGAAGAGTTCAAAGCCGTTTATGGAACGGGTCATGTCGGTAATGGAGGCTAATTACATGAACTCGGACTTCGGTGTTCAGGAGTTTTGTGATGCCCTTGGTATGAGTCGTACTGTGGTCAGCAAACGCTTGAATACTGAAGTGGGTATCCCAGCTGGACAATTTATACGTAATTATCGGCTTAATATGGCTAAGGAGTTGCTTTCTTCCAAGACGGGTAACCGTAATATTACAGAAATAGCTTACGCTGTAGGTTTCAATGATCCGAAGTATTTTACACGTTGTTTTACTAAAATGTTCGGAACAAGTCCAAGTTCATGGTCTTGATATAGCTCAAGAATAGGTCTTGATTTATCTCAAGAGGTGGATAAAATGTTGCAAAGTGGATATTTTTATTTTTGTCCACCTATAAAATTGTTTTGTCCACCCTTTTGTTTATATCATGTGCGTATCTTTGCAGCAAAGTTTTATAAACTAACATCTGATTTTAAACTTAAAACAATTAGCAATGAGAAAACAAGTAGTATTATCTGCGCTACTGACATTAAGTGTCATCGGAGGTCTCGCCATCAGCCCGGTCCCCGCAATGGCGGAAGTAGCACAGACCAAGACTATCAAGGTTAGCGGCCAAGTCGTTGACCAGAGTGGTGAACCGCTCATTGGTGCTACAGTTAAACTGAAGGGCGCTAATAGTGGTAGTGTGACTGATTTTGACGGTAACTTCCAGATGGATGTACCATCTGATGCTGTCTTGCAGATTAGTTATGTGGGTTACAAGGATCGCGAGTTTGCTGTACGTGGGCGCGCTGATCTTGGTCAGATTCAACTTGAGAGTGATGCCTTGATGCTCGAGCAGGTGGTCGTTGTGGGTTATGGTACTCAGAAGAAGGCTGACCTGACAGGTTCTGTATCTGTTGTGGATGCTGAAGAGCTGAAACGTACCTCTAACGCCAACATCTCAACGATGCTGGAAGGTAAGGTTGCCGGTGTTCAGATTACTTCCGACGGTCAGCCCGGTGCTGATCCTGCAGTTAGAATTCGTGGTATCGGCTCTTTCGGTAGTACAGCTCCGTTGTATGTGATTGATGGCGTGCCTATGGGTACAACCATTCGCGACTTCTCACCTAATGACATTGAGACCATCCAGGTGCTGAAGGATGCTTCTGCAGGTGCCATCTACGGTTCTCGTGCAGCTAACGGTGTGGTGATCATCACAACTAAGAATGGTAAGAAGGATCAGCCTCTGAAACTTGATTATAAGGGCTATTTCGGTGTTGATATCATCAGCAAGAGCGAATATGATGTGATGAATGCCGACCAGTATAGTAATTATCTTGGTAATGCAGCCAAGAACTCAGGAACCCCATTACCTGGTGGATATATGGATCTTGGCAATGGTAATTACAGGTTCCAGGACGATACCAACACAGATTGGTTTAAGGAGGTCTTCAAGACAGGTATCCGTCAGAACCATAATATCAACCTGAGTGGTGGTGGTGCTAATAATACTTATAATGTAGCTCTTGATTACTATAATCAGAAAGGTACGTTGGAAGGTGCTGGTCCTAACTACGAGCGTTTCACTGCCCGTGTGAACAACACCATGGAGACAAAGTTCATTAAATTCCATACCAGTGTAGTTTATTCTCACTCAAATCAGGATGGTATGGGTCTTTCTAACGCTTCTGAGTATGTACAGGGTCTGTATGGTGACGTGACTAATGTACTGCGTGGAACTCTGCTGATGCAGCCAACTATCAAGGCATACGATTCATCTACCTGGGTGCTCGACGATAAGGTGGGCTCAGCTAGCAGCTATAACTACGATGCTTATGGCTATGGCGTCTATTACGATACCGTACATGGTGATATCTCAGCTTCTAACCCCTTGCTGATTAATAACCTGTTGACCCGTAACACTATCGTTGACCGTGTTGTTGCTACTGGTTCAGCTGATGTTGATCTGATGAAGATGATTGGATTTGAGAACAAGAACCATAAGCTGAACTATAAGTTGAACCTTTCTTATAGCAAGACTCATGCTCAGGATAAGACTTGGGTATCAGCTTGGATTCAGAGTAACCGTGTATATCTTGATAAGAGTAATGAGAAGCTGACCAAGAGCACACGTTCTTATGGTGACTTCCTTGTTGAGAATACACTTAACTATGATGGAACAATCGGTCTGCATCATATTAATCTGTTGGGTGGTATTACCTATGAAGAGGAGAATACCCACGAATTAAATGCATGGGGTGTGAATTTCTCAGAGCCCTACTTCCTTCAGATTCAGAACGCTGTTGGTAGCCGTGATGGAAGCTCTTTCGAGTACAAGCACGCCCTGACTTCTCTTATCGGTCGTTTGATTTATGACTACGATGGCAAATATTTGCTTTCAGCTGTGATCCGTCGTGATGGTAGCTCTCGCCTGACAAAGGATATCCGTTGGGGCACCTTCCCCTCTGTCTCTATCGGTTGGCGTTTCGACAAGGAGAAGTTCTTCCCCATCGACCGCGACATCATTAATATGTTTAAGGTGCGCGCCAGCTATGGTGAGCTTGGTAATGAGAACATCGGTGAGTACATGTATCAGGCAACGATGATGCGTAACAACATGACTTACAGCTTCGCAAACGCTGCCGTTACCGGTTCGGCTGTTTCTACTTTCGTCAATGAGTATATCTCTTGGGAGAAGAAAAAGACAATGAACGTAGGTATCGACTTGGCTCTGTTCAACAACCGTATTGAGTTCACTGCTGAGTGGTATAAGAACAAATCTCAGGATCTGCTCTACAACGTGCCCGTACCTTCTAACGCTGGTGTATCTAACGCAACAGTAACAATGAATGCTGCATCGATGGAGAACAGTGGTTTTGAGTTCTCTTTGACCTATCGCAACAACGATCATCCTTTGAAGCATCAGATCAGTGCCAACTTGAGCACACTGAATAATAAGGTGACTTCGCTTGGCTTCGGAACCGATTCTTATATTACCGGCTCTTATATTACTAAGGTAGGTGAGGAAGTAGGTCAGTTCTATGGTTGGGTATATGAAGGTATTGCCCGCACCCAGGCTGATCTTGACAACCACGCAGTCCAGCAGGGCGCCAACGTAGGTGACTGCCTCTATAAGGATATTAATGGTGATGGCCAGATTACTGGTGAAGACCAGACAGTTCTTGGCAGCGGTCTGCCGAAGATCAACTTCGGTATCAGTGCACATTTAGAGTACAAGGACTTCGATATGTCTATCTCTACCTTCGGTGCCTTGAACTATCATGTTTCTGATGACATCTACAACAGCCTGAACTCATGCTATGGTTGGGGTAACAAGGAAGTGGGTATGCTTGGTGCCAACCAGTGGGATGGCTCTACCTATATCTCTGATGTTCCTCGTACCTATGTAGTCAGCAATGCAACATTAGGCTGGAACGACCTCTTCAGTGAGCGTAAGATCCAGAATGCCGCATATTGGAAGATTGCCAACATTGAGATTGGTTACAACATCCCTGACAAGGTGTTCAAGGGCGTTGTGTCTGGCGCACGTGTCTATGTATCTGCCCAGAACCTTTACACATTCACCAAGTATCATGGCTATAATGTTGACTTCGCAGGTGGTACATTCACACCGGGTTACAACTTCTGTTCATTCCCGACACCGCGTACTTTCATGGCCGGTCTTCTCTTCTCATTCTAAGGGATGAAGCATGTATTATATAATAAAGTAATAACGAAGAATATGAAACTATATAAAATTTCACTTGCCCTGTGTCTGGGGCTTAGCACGCTGACATCGTGCAGTGACAAGCTGGAATTGACGAACCCCCAGCAGACAACGGGTACTTTCGGCAATAGTGCTGAAGATCTGGAGGAGGCTGTGATTGCCGCCTACAACCACATCCGTATGGAGGGTTCTTATGCCCGTGTAGGCTATACCATTGACTTATGCCGTGGTGATGAGGTATGGAACTCGTCGCAGCAGTGGTATCTGCCATTCGACGACCTGAATGTTGCATTTAATAATGATATCACAGAATGGACTTGGCGTGAGTGGTACTATACGATCAACGTTTGTAACTATATCCAGGATCGCTTGGGTCAGGATCCATCAGTTTTCAGTCAGAAGGAGCGTTTCATTTTAGGACAGGCACACTTCATCCGTGGTTTGGCTTATTATAACCTGGCTGGTTATTATCAGAACCCACCGCTGATTACTGACTATGATTCATACAACTCACTTGAAGGTTTGTATGCAGAAAGCAGTTCCTATGACGAAGTGCTGGATCAGGTAGAGTTTGATTTCCATGAGGCTATGGAGCTGCTTCCCTCACGTGATGAAGGAGGTGAGTGGGAAAAAGGACGTGCAACCAAAGGTGCTGCTGCCGGTTACTATGCCCGTGCACTGATGCAGCGTCATAAGTACAGTGAGGCACTTGTCGTACTGAAGGACATTATTGCTCAGAAGTATGGTAAGTATCAGCTGATGAAGAACTATGGTGATAATTTCCGTGAGGGACCTCAGTATGAGAATAATGCCGAGAGCTTGTTTGAAGTTCAGTATCTTGACTATGGTTCACAAGGAACCGATGACGAATGGACACCGGTGAACACCAGTGCCAATGCCACACAGGGTTCTGCTATTGAGAGTAACTTCGGTCCTGGCGACTTCGGTGGTTGGGCTGACCTCTCGGCTGCCCCTTGGCTATATGAGCTTTTCAAGGCTGAAAAGACGACTAGCGGAAAACTGGATCCGCGCCTCTATTGGACTATTGCTACATACGAGGCAGACTGGGAAGGATTTGAATATGGTAACGTCTGCTATACGAAGTCTTTCACCGATAAGGATCCTGTAGTGACGAATAATGGTAATGGTGGTCTGCCTATCGCTAAGTTCACGAATTTGCGTACAGGTCTCTATGATAAGGTGGTTACTGGTCTGCACGATGGTATTAACCTCCGCCTGATGCGCTATTCTGACGTGCTGCTGCGTGCTGCTGAGTGTGAGAATGAGGTGAATGGTCCAACACAGCAGGCTATCGATTGGATCAATCAGGTTCGTAACCGTGCCGAGCTGCCAAGCTTGAACCTCTCCGATTTTGGTGGTAACAAGGATAAGCTGTTCGAGCAGATTGCCAACGTTGAGCGTCCGAAGGAGTTCGGTTGTGAGTTTGGTCGTGGCTTTGACCTGATTCGTTGGGGATTTTTCTATGACCAAGGTCGTTTAAATCAGTTGAGGGAGCATGGTACCTTCATGCTGACTTCGAAGAGATCCTTACTGAAGACCCCTCTCAAGGATTATATTGGCTTGGTTGTTTATGAGGATTCTGATCATGATAAATGGACGGTAAAGAGTTCTTATACCTCTTTCAACTCTGGTCATGAGTTCATTCCTATTCCTCAGGCTCACATGAATGCCAACCCCAACCTTGTGGGTAACTCTGCCAACGACAATATAGACAATACCAGCTACTTCACAGGTAATGGCTGGACTGTACACCCTGTAGTTGACTTGAGCAAGTAATAATAAACCAAATAATAAAAGTATAAAGATTATGAAACATCTAAATAAAATAGCATCCGCTTTCTGTGCAGCAGCACTTGGCATGCTGGCTCTGACGAGTTGTGAGGGCGGTGAGCTGTATAATGTGGATGCACCAGATTGGATCTCCGCAAAGGTGGATTCTATCAAGAAGGCCAATACCCCAGAAGAACTGGTTGGTATGATGGATGATTACTATCCTATTGGTGAAACTGATTTCTCTGCACCATTCTGGACGCTGGGTAAGACCTATGTCGTTCCTGCAGGTACAAAGTGGAATGCAGAATTCACACTGACTGTGAACCCGGATAATAAGTACTATAAGAACTTCTATATCGTACTTAACAGTGCCGACATGGGTACAGAGTATGGTGTGATCCGTTTCGATAACGACCCCTCAAAGAACTCTGAGTGGGGTTCTCATATTGACAGAAGTCTTGTAGTAGCTAACTTTGGTAATTCTTCTGGAACTGATGATATCGATCCTTCGGTACAGAATATGAATGGTAAGATTACATTGACAGTAGAGCGTCAAGATGGTGGTATCTATATCAACTTCACAAATGGTACACTGTCAAAGTCTTATATCCAGAATACACCATTCCCCGATGCAGCAACTGCAGGTCAGGATATCTGCTGTCGTATTGGTGTAGAAGGTTCGTTTGTACAGTTCCTGACAACCAATGTCGAGCCAATCGGTGGATGCACATCTAAGGAAGACAAGCAGCCTGTATCAATGTTGCTCAAGAATGTTCCTTCTGAGATCCAGCAGGGCATTGCGCTCGAAGAGGCCATGAAGAATGTGTCAGCAATTGTTACTTACGAGCAGGATGTTATTAAGGAAGTGACTGCCGATCAGCTGGTATTCAACTCAATTCCTGACATTGCTGATCCTGGTAAGAAGACACTTGTGGTGATGTATGCTAAGACCACTAATGGAGCCGCAGCCAATAAGCCAATCATGGCAAGTGCTGAGTTCGAGGTGATCCCGCCAGCAGACAAGATGACATCATTGGTGCTGAAGTCTGCTCCGAAGCGTACTACCTATTACTATTACAATTCTGAAGCCGTTAGTGACGTGGAAGGCCGTACACTTGTCTTCGACCGTGAAGGCTTGGAGCTGACAGCTACTTATGAGGGTGGTTACACAACCGCTTACAACCTCGATAGTCTGGAATATACTGCTATTAAGGCTCAGACAGGTGTACAGACTGTTACGATGACGGCCAAGAACGGTAAGACTGTTTCAGTTGATTTAAACATTGCTGAGTCTGCCTTGAAGTACCACGAGATGGCAGAGGAGGATCTGGGCTCAGAGGATTGCTCAACGCCTTGGTGGTCGGTATTCACAAAGGATGTGAAGGTGCCTGCTGGTGAGACTTATCAGATTGATTTTACCAACTTTAGTAGCACAATCAGCAACTGGAACAACTTTGTTCTGATTCTGCGTAACGCCAATCTGCAGGAATATGCTGTATTGCGTGCGGACTGTTTTGGTTGGGGTGCCGGTTACGATGGAAATACAGATCTGAAAGTAGGTGTAGCTCCTGCAAACTGGGATGAGTGGCGCTTAGCCATGAATGGTGCTGAGGTTAGTCTCTATATCACAAACTGTAACAATGGTACAGCCGATGTACAGGCAGTGATCAAGGGCACTGACGACACTACTTACAAGCTATATTATCTGAACATTAAAGCGGTGGAGCCAGGTGATCTGAACTTCTCGTTTACATGTGACGGTAGTTATTTGGTTTTTTAAGTTAATAAATTGTGGGGCGGGCACGAGTCTGCCTGCCCCTTTGTTTTCCCCAGATTATGAAGAAGATAAAGAGCCTTGATGTAAAAGTTTGCGGTCTGTTGCTGGCTGTCATGACGATGGTGTCATGCGGTAGTGGTGGTAGTGATGTACCAGAACCCACACCAACACCCACGCCTACACCCACGCCCACACCTACCCCTACCCCCACACCACCTTCGGAATATGTGGCGCCCACCTATGTTGACGACTATCGTAGCATCAGCAGCTGGGACAAGCGCAGTCAGTGGAATCTGGCTAATGTGCATGACCCGTCGGTGATGCTGGCCGAGGATGGCTATTATTATATGTACTGCACAGATGCCGGATACGGCGACCCCCAGAAGGGACATGGTCATTTCCATTGTCGCCGATCGAAGAACCTCGTTGACTGGGAGTATCTCGGTGCAACGATGAAGGATCTGCCTTCATGGGTAGAGCCTAAGCTTAATGAGATCCGCAAGGAGATGGGCTTGGGTGCTACGACAGCCAATCTGAATGACTGCGGCTATTGGGCACCATGTGCAAGGAAAGTTAGGAATGGACTTTACCGTATGTATTACGCCATCGTGATACCTGGCACGATCAATGGGGCTAATACCTGGAGTGAACGTGCGTTCATCGGATTGATGGAGACCTCCAATCCTTCTGATGTCAACAGTTGGGAGGACAAAGGCTATGTCATCACCAACTACTCTGATAAGGAACTGAATTATAACGTTAAGGCTGACGACTGGGCACACTGCTACTTCCTCTGGAATGCCATCGACCCGTCGTATATCATCACACCTTCTGGTGAGCACTGGCTTGTGTACGGCTCATGGCACAGTGGATTCCCCATCGTGAAACTCAATGCAGATACTGGTAAACCTTTGGCAGAGCTTGGCAAACCATGGGGTGCCGAAAACGAGGCCGCTTATGGCAAGCGTGTCTTCACACGTGAGAAGGGCAACCGCTGGCAAGGTGCTGAGGCGCCCGAGCTGATTTATCGCGATGGGTGGTACTATCTATTCCTGGCTTACGATGCTCTTGATGTGCCTTATAATACGCGTGTTGTACGTTCGAAGAATGTCGATGGTCCTTTCGAGAGTATTACAGGTACCAATGTCTCCGACAATGGCGGCGACGCCTATCCCATCATGACCCATCCTTATGCGTTTAGCAATAGCTTCGGTTGGGTGGGAATCAGCCATTGTGCCATCTTTGAGGATGGTAAGGGCAACTGGTACTATGCCTCACAGGGCCGTTTCCCTGCATCTGCCGGTGGCAATGCACCTAATGCGGTCATGCTGGGTCATGTACGCAGCATCCGCTGGACAAGCGACGGCTGGCCTGTGGTGATGCCAGAACGTTATGGTGCTGTGCCTCAGACAGCTATTACTGAGAGTGAACTTGTTGGAACATGGGAGCATATCGATCTCTCCTATAACTATGGCAAGCAGGACAACGCGGTCTCTATGGAGCTGGCTGCCGACCATACGATCACCTCTGGCCCCTGGAAGGGTCAACAGTGGAGTTTCAATGCTTCCAACAATTCGTTGACGGTCAATGGTGTCGAACTGCTCTTGCAGCGCGAGTGCGACTGGGAGTCTAATCCCCGTAAAGCCACCATCGTCTATGCCGGTTTCAATAAACAAACTACATATTGGGGAAAGAAAAAGTAATTCAATCATGAGAAAACCTTTATTCATTCTGATGTTGTTTGCCCTCAGTGTTTCGGCACACGGGCAGCAGCATCCAGGGAAGGCTATGCCCTTCACCACAGATACGCCGATGGTTCATGACCCTGTCATGGCCTATGAGGACAGCACCTATTATATCTTTGCCACAGGCATGGGTATCCAGCAGATGACCTCCAAGGATCGCAAGAACTGGACCGTCCTGCCCGATCCCGTGATGACTGTCATCCCGAAGTGGACACAGGACTCTGTGCCAGGCTTCCGCCATCACGTCTGGGCACCAGACATCATCAAGTGGCATGGTCGCTGGTGGCTCGCCTACAGCTGTTCTACCTTCGGCAAGAACGGTTCGACTATCGGTCTGCTCTCCAGTCCGTCACTCTCTTTCCCCTTGTGGGATGATGAAGGGTGTATCGTCACTTCACGCGAGGGACGCGACAACTGGAATGCCATCGATCCAAACTTTGTGGTCGACGACAACGACCAGCCCTGGTTGGTGTGGGGCTCCTTCTGGGACGGTATTCAGATAGCACGTCTCGATACGACTATGCATATCGCTGCGGGGGAGAAGCCTCGTACCATTGCCCGTCGCTACAACCTCAACGACCCTGATGCCAAGGCTGCACTGCCTGTGAATCCCAATCCGCCGAAGAACCCCACCTCTGATTATGCGGGCCCGAATGCTATTGAGGCACCCTTCATCTTCAAGCACGATGGTTGGTACTATCTCTTCGTATCGTGGGATTATTGCTGTCAGGGCAGCAAAAGCACCTATCAGGTGTCCGTGGGGCGTAGCAAGACTGTTGAGGGACCTTATTTCGATCCTCAGGGCATCGACATGCGCTATGGCGGTGGTAAGCTCTTTCTCAAGGGTGACAAGAAGGCGTATGAGGCCGCAGGTCATTGTGCAGCCTACACGATGGATGGTCAGGACATCTTCATCTGTCACGGCTACAGCATCGCTCATCAGGGCGCTTCAATCCTAATCCAGCGTCCTATCCATTGGACGTCCGATGGCTGGCCGCAGATAGAAAATTAATCCGACAAATATGAGATCGTTCATACTACTACTAATGATAGCCGTGATGCCGCTGGGCAATTTGGCCCAGCGGCTGTCATGGACGGCCGACAATGGTAACGGCACTTTTACCAATCCGCTTTTCTATGACGAGTTCTCTGATCCCGACATCCTTCGTGTGGGTGATGACTATTATCTGGCGGGTACTACTATGCATACAGTGCCCGGCTTGGTCATCTTGCATTCGAAAGATCTTGTGAACTGGGAGAATATCAGCTATTGCTTCGACCGTTTCGACTTCGACGACGATGCCTTCTCGCTGAAGAATCATCAGGAGATTTATGGGCAAGGTGTCTGGGCGCCGGCCATCCGTTATGCCAACGGCCAGTTCTATGTCTTTACCAATATCAACGGCAAGGGTCTGCAATGCTATACCAGCAAGGACATCCGAGGCCCCTGGAAGCATCATAACATGCAAGGACGTATCTATGATCTCTCCGTGCTTTTCGACGACGATGGGAAGATTTATGCCATTCATGGCTATGGCGAGGTCAAGTGTACGGAGCTGAAGGCTGATATGAGTGGTCCCATTGAGGAGACGGAGCACACCATCATTCCTGAAGGTAATGCAGTGGGCGAGGGGCATCACATGTATAAGATCAACGGCATATATTACCTCATCTCTACCGATTACAAGCCTAATGGCCGTACTCTCTGTTCTCGTTCCAAGAGCATCTGGGGTCCTTACGAGACCATCACCATCACTGCCGACGAGACTTTCGGCTATCATGCAGCTCCTATCACTAGGATTCCAAGCGGTGAGAAATATCGTATTGGTCAGGATGGCACGAAGTTTGATATCCCCGAGGTCGATCAGGATGCAACGGATTGCACAAATATCCATCAGGGTGGTATCGTTGAGGATCAGAACGGACAGTGGTGGGCATTGCTGATGATGGATTTCCATTCCATCGGTCGTACAGTGACATTAGCACCCATCACCTGGAAAGACGGCTGGCCTATGCTGGGCCTCGAAGGCAACCTTGGCCGAGCCCCGCGTACCTGGCTCAAACCTGCTATTGCCGACGTAGAATCTCATGCTCCCTATGACCGCTGTGATGACTTTAATGCAAAGGCTTTAGGGCGCATCTGGCAGTGGAACCATAATCCTGATGATAGCAAATGGAGTCTGAAGAACGGGCGTCTGCGCCTGCAGTCGATGCCTGCCGAGCAGCTGATGTGGGCTCGTAACACCCTCACTCAGCGAGTTATTGGTCCGACATCCTTCGCTACCGTTGAGCTATATATCAAAGGTATGAAGGATGGCGATGTGGCAGGTCTGGGTAATATCAATGTACCATGTTCGTGGATTGGTATCGTGAAGGAAGGAAAGCAGACCATTCTGCGCTGCTTTGAACAAGCTATCAACGATACGGTAGAAGTGAGAAATGGGGTAGTGGATGGTGAGAAGTTGTGGCTTCGTATGGTAGGCGACTACGATCATGATTGTGCCCACTATGAGTATTCGCTCGACGGCATTCATTTCCAGCCTCTTGGCCGTGAGATGCCGCTCAGTTATCAGTTGATCTCGTTCCAAGGTTCGCGCTATGCTCTGTTTGCTTTTAATCATAAGGGCAAGGAGGGTGGTTATGCCGAGTTTGACAATTTTACTGTAGAGGAGCCTCAGGCAGATCGTAGTGGGAATATCCCTTATGGCAGGACCATCCGTATCATCAATCTGGCGACGCAGAAACCGATGGTGGCACTGTCGCATGGTCTCCTCTATGATACAGATGCCTCAGATCATAGTGAGCAGACGCGTTTCAAAGTGATCGACAAAGGTCAGGGAATGGTAATCCTTCAGTGCGAAGACGGGCGTTATCTCTTCACCTCAGGTTATGGCATCCCGGGTGATGTCCGCCTGACTACCGATGCATCGAAGGCTGAGGTCTTTATGTGGCAGGATTATCTGAACCATGAGTTCATGCTCATGTCCATGCGTACCCATCGTTATATCGGCAAGAGTCCCACTACCGGCAGCCCTTATTCAATGGACTTCCCGGGGGCTGATCCTGCACGACGCAATGGTGCTGTCTTACGTTGGGAGATAGAACTGTAAGCCGCAGTAGAAAGGCTGCAGCTGCTCGCCCATGACGGCTTTGAGCGTCTGGAAGGCAGCATCACCTGTGCAGTGACTGGTATAGAAAGTGGTCTTAGGATACCGCTCTACCAGTCGCTGCGCAAGTGCTTTGATAGCCTCCGGTTGTTCATAACTGTCGGAGAGGTGTGGGTCGAGCAGGTGGAATCCGCCAATCACCGTGTGAACAGGCCAGGGGCAGGCCTCAAGTATATTCTCCAGTCCGCTGTGGGCGCAGCCCGTGTAGAGCATACCGTCGGCATAGAGGGCCAGCTCATGGCGGAAATCATCGGGCTCATACTGGTCGTCGCCTGTCTTGACAAACAGGTTATGGTTGCCCTCCGGCTGTGGGTGCTTATGGGGGATGTCGGCAATCACATAGATGCCACCGCCTTCCTCGAAGCTCTTGCCGGCACGGGCTAGGATCTTCTGGTTCTGCGTGATGGGCATAGTACGTCCGGGGCGAGCTGCCGTAGGCCACTCGGTGGTGATGCTGTGCAGATGATCACGTTTGGAGAAGAAACTGCCGTTCATGGCCTCAGGCGAAACCACGATGCGGGCGATGTAGTTATGATTAAGGAAAGCCTCCAGTCCACCCACGTGGTCGGCATGACCGTGTGACAGGAATACGAGATCCACGTTGCCGAGGTCGATATCCAGTTCTTTTGCGTTGTGGAACAGCAGGTCGGAGGCGCCTGTATCGAGCAGCAACGTGATGTCGCCAGCCTCATAGAGCACTGCCAGTCCGTGCTCGGTCTGGAAGCGTTCAGGGTTTTTGGTTCGGTTGTCAGAGAGTATGGTTACTCTTCTTTTGTTCTGCATTGCTAATAAAGGTTAGTTAGGGCTGATATGACAGTATATCTATCGTCTCGACATAAGTCAATCATTTCAGCTTGCAAAGGTAAGAATTTTCTTTTTAACTACCAAACTTTTCTTGAAAATAAAAATCTCCGCCCCCTCAAGAGGCGGAGAAACTATCTCTTTTTCTTATGAACATTAAGAGGTGTGCTCTTGGGGAAGGCGATGCTATAGGCAGCGTCGAGGGCTTTCAGTTTCACCTTGTGCGGCGTGAGGTTTAACCTGACTTCCACAATAGCCTTCAACAGTTCGCGGTGCATGCGGGGATAAAGCGAGGGAGGCTGCAGCTCATCCCAACCACCGATGGTTTCACCATCAATCTCCACACGTCGGCACACTTCCCAGATAAAGTCGTCGAGTGAGCGAGGGCCATGCAAGCTTGTTTGCAGATGGCCGAGCGTGAGATGACTCGCCAAAGGCAAGTCATCTGTAGCATAGAACCACGATTTAAGCACATTTCGGATGCAGAAGCGTTTACACTGACCTCCGAGGAGACGCCTCGTGTGTAGAGGTGACAAGATCAAGCCGATGGAAGAAAAAGTGGCCGAGAGGAACGGGCAGAAGTCACGGAAAATAGTTAAACTGACTTAATAATCTCATTTTTCAGCCATAAACAGTATCGATATATAAAGAAAATGTGTATCTTTGTGCCGAAAGTCGGTATGAAAATGTGTTTATTAAACATAAAAGTCGGCATGAAAATGTGTGTTTATGTATAAAAGAAAGATAGAAAACGTACTCCATTCGTGGTTGGATGATGCCTCTCACAAGCCACTGGTTGTGAAAGGAGTTCGCCAGTGCGGCAAGACCAGCAGTGTGATGGACTTTGCCAAAAAGCATTTCAAGCATGTGGTATATCTGGATTTCCGTGAGCATCCGGACTACAAAAAGTTCTTCACTCCGAATCTGGAGGTTGACTCCATCATCATGCGCATTACGGCGGCTATGCCCAATGCAGAGATTGAGCCAGGTAAGACCTGTTTTGTCTTTGACGAGATTCAGGATTGTCCGAAGGCAAGAGGGGCACTGAAGTATTTCTATCAGGATGGTCGCTATGAAGTGATGTGTACTGGCTCACTGTTGGGCGTGAATGGTTATAAGAATCCTGAAGAAAAGAAAGAAGAGGAAGAAGCCTCTATCCCCGTAGGCTTCGAGGATATTGTGGATATGTATCCGATGGACTTTGAGGAGTGGCTGTGGCCCAATGGCATTAAGGCGATACACTTTGATTACTTGAAGAAGTGCCTGAATAGCGAAACACCCGTTGAAGAGGCGCTGCACGACCGTTTCCGCGAACTGCTGCATCAGTATATCGTGGTGGGAGGTATGCCTGAGGTAGTGACCACCTTCATGGAAACGAAGCAGATTGGCAAGGTGCTTACTGTACAGAGGCGCATCGTGGATGAGTATAAGTCTGACATGGTGAAGTATGCTCCTGCTGCCGACAAATCGCGTATCAGGGAATGCTTCGAGTCGATACCCGCCCAACTGGCTCGCGAATATAAGAAGTTCAGTTACAACGTAGTCCGTCCCGGAGGTCGTGGGCGCGACTATGCCGGAAGCCTGCAATGGATAGAAGATGCCGGCATCATTCGCAGATGCTATAATACAGAGATTACGGAACTGCCGCTTGACGGACATAAATTAAAAAATGAGTTCAAGGTATATATGACAGATATCGGGTTGCTTATTTCAATGCTTGAAGATGGCCTTTGTGGCAGACATTTTCGGAAAGATGGGACGCAAGTTGTATTATTATCATAAAGACGGTGGAGTGGAACTTGATTTCCTTATGCGTTACAAGGGACAGTGTACACCTGTGGAATGTAAGGCTACTACGGGCAATGCCAAGTCTATGCGCACGGTAATGAGTCATCCGGAGAAATATCATGTGACGAGTGCCATAAAAGTTGGCGACTATAATATTGGACGTAAGGATCAGTTACTGACCCTGCCAATGTATATGGCGTTCCTATTAAAAGAGGTATAGGTATGAAAAGACTGATGAGAGATATCAGGAGATTCGAAGAGACCTCTCGACTACGCTCGAGGTGACAGAAGGTGGGTCGCTCGAGGTGACAGAAGGCGCTCGAGGTGACAGGCGGGGACGAAAGGGTGACATTTTTTGGGGAGATTGTTTTAGTATCTCATTTTTATTATGTATCTTTGTACCCGAAAAGTTATTAAAACTACTAAATATGAGAAAAATGACTCTTTTATGTCTGCTTGCCCTTAGCATGGTGGCATCAGCACAGATTCACGTTCTAGACGTAAACACCAAGAAACTTGGGGCACCCGTACTGCCTACGATGTACGGCATCTTCTTTGAAGATATCAACTATGCTGCCGACGGTGGACTCTATGCCGAGATGGTGAAGAACCGCTCGTTCGAGTTTCCCCAGCACCTCATGGGCTGGCGTGCCTTCGGAAAATTTAAGGTGAAAGACGATGGTCCTTTCGAGCGCAATCCTCACTATGTGCGCCTTAAATATTCTGGTCATAACGATAAGTTCACCGGTCTTGAGAACGAGGGCTTCTTCGGCATCGCCGTGAAGGAGGGTGCCACCTATCGCTTCTCCGTCTGGGCCCGTTGCCCCGAGGGTGGCCAATCGACACTGGAAGTGAGTTTTGTGGATAACGACACCATGGGCGAGGATCAGCGCTTTGCCACTGTGAATGTAGAGATCAGCGGCAAGGAGTGGAAGAAATATACGGCCACGCTGAAATCACCGCGTACGGAGCCCAAGGGAGCCCTCCGCATCTTCCTCGCCGGCGACAAGGCCACGACCGATGTAGAGCATATCTCGCTGTTCCCCACCGACACGTGGAAAGGTCGTGAGAACGGCATGCGCAAGGATCTGGCGCAGGCACTCTTCGACATGCATCCGGGCGTGTTCAGATTCCCCGGTGGTTGTATCGTCGAGGGTACCGACCTCGACAGCCGCTACCAGTGGAAGAACAGTGTGGGTCCCGTGGAGAACCGTCCGCTGAACGAGAACCGCTGGCACTACACCTTCGGCCATCGCTTCTATCCTGACTACTTCCAGAGCTACGGCCTCGGCTTCTTCGAGTTCTTCCAACTCTGCGAGGATTTCGGTTGCGAGCCGTTGCCGGTTATCAGCTGCGGACTGAGTTGCCAGTTCCAGAATCCTGATCCCACCAAACCCGGCGTTCACGTAGCCTTAGATGATCTCGACAGCTATATTCAGGATGCCCTCGACCTCGTGGAGTTTGCCAACGGGCCAGTGGATTCCAAGTGGGGTAAGGTGCGCGCCGAGATGGGTCATCCTGCACCCTTCAACCTGAAGTTCCTCGGTGTGGGTAATGAGCAGTGGGACTACGACGAGGCTCATGGTGGCTATGGTCCTGTGTTCACTGAGCGACTGAAGAAATTCAACGATGCCCTGCGCAAGAAATATCCCAACCTGAAGCTCATCGGCACCACAGGTCCTAACTCCGAGGGCTGGGACTTTGATCTGCTGCAGCCCCGCATGAAAGAGCTGAAAGTGGATCTCTACGACGAGCACTACTATCGCAACGAGCAGTGGTTCCTCTCTCACGGACTGCGTTATGACAGCTACGACCGCAAGGGTCCACGTGTGTTCGCTGGCGAATATGCCTGTCATGGTGACGGCAAGAAGTGGAACCATTTCGAGACCTCACTCTACGAGGCTGCCCACATGACGGGTATCGAGCGGAATGCTGACATCGTACACATGGCGACTTATGCACCGCTCTTCGCCCACGTAGAGGGCTGGCAGTGGCGCCCAGATGCCATCTGGTTCGACAACCTCCGTATGTTCAAGTCGGTGAGCTACTACGTGCAGCAGCTTTATGCCATGAATAAGGGAACGAACGTGCTCACGTTGACTATGAACGGCAAGCCCGTAGCAGGACAGGAGGGACAGGACGGACTTTTTGCTTCCAGCGTCTTTGATGCTGCAACAGGCGAGGTGATTGTGAAGGTTGTGAATACCTCTGATACGACCCAGCCCATCACCATTCAGCTGCAGGGTATGAAGGGTACACACACCGCTCAGATCATCACCCTTACCCATAACGGTATGGACGATGAGAACTGCCTCGACAATCCCGAGAGGATTATCCCTGTAGAGGGTACCTGTAGAAGGCCTCGTTGCTGCTTGACGACCTGCCCGCCAAGACCTTCCGTATCTATAAGATAAAGAAGTAATGTGAAGATTTCACCTTCAAGTGGATTACTTGAAGGTGAAATAATCAAAGTCGGCATAACCGCCGGCTTTTTTTGTGGCGTAACAGAAGAGGGTGAACTTAGAACCCATGAAGAAGCGGCGCCAGTCGAAAGTGAGCTTGTAGTCTGAGCCGATCTTAGTCCACTGCTCCCCATCAAGACTATAATAGAAGGTGGCAAGGTCGGTACCGCCATATTGATTCCCGCCAACGGGACGGAAGTCGGCATCGATGCGCAGCCAGATCTTGTTCTGCTTCAGATCGACCGACTCGATGACCTGTTCCTCAACGGCTGTGACGGCCTTCTCACGTTCTGTCAGCTCCACCTTCTGCTCTGACATCTCCAGCACCAGGCGCTTGCCCTTCTTCTTCACGGTGAGCAGTCCTGAATCGCTGTTAAAGGCCGCAAAGCCGGCGCAGTCGCCATCCTTCAGGTGCGACAGGTCGATACAGACGCTTGCGCTACAGGTGGGTCCCATCATGCGCTGGGTCAGGGAGTTGGGAGCCAGATAGATGTTAGGTACCACTCGTGAGGTCTTCAGGCGTAGGATTCCTGGACGCTCCGTCAGGCTCCAGGCGTTGTCGATGGGGTTGTGGTTCCACTGCCAGTGCAGTCCGAGTTGGGGGGCGTCAAAATCATCGCTGTTCACGATAGAGGTCTTGGGCTCGCCGCTCTTCAGCGCACGGACGGTATCGGGCACCTTGCCGTTCTCATCGCCCAGCATCGGCCAGCCATTGATCCAGCGACAGGGCATCAGGGTGAGCACACGACCCACACCGCCGCGATCCTGGAAAATGATGCCATACCAGTCACCGTCCTTGGTATCGACGATGGTTCCCTGAGCCTCGTAAGAGAAACCGCCAAACTCACTCTCAAGGATCACCTGCTTCTCCCAGGGGCCATGAATATCATCGGCACGGTAGCACACCTCGCGGCGATGCTTGCCTGGGGCATACACGTGTGAGATCATCAGCAGGTAGTACTTGCCGTTGTGCTTGATGACACGAGAACCTTCCAGCAGACCCTTCTCGTCTTCCTCGCGCTGGAAGATCTGCTGATGGGTACCTTCGATGACGTCGGAGAGGTCGGGCTTCAGCTCCATCATCTCACCAGTGCCGTAGACGACATACACACGGTTGTCGTCGTCGAAGAACAGGGAGCAGTCGTGGAAATGGCGCATGCGCGAGAGGATCTTCCAGGGGCCTTCTGCCTTGTCGGCCGTGAAGATATAGGTGTCACCCATCGCACCAGCCTCATTAGGGGCCAGGAGGGCATAGAACTTGCCGTTATGATATTTCAGCGAGGTGGCCCACTGACCGCGTCCGTAAGCCGTACCTTCCTTCAGATCGTATTTGGGTGAGTCGGTCAGCTTGTCGAAGATGTAGCCTACGGTCTCCCAGTTCTTCAGATCCTTTGACTTCATGATGGGTGCGCCAGGCATCAGATGCATCGTGGTGGATACCAGATAGAAGGTGTCGTCCACACGGATCACGTCAGGATCGGGCACGTCAGCCCATAACATCGGGTTTTGTACTTTCTCCATCTGGAGCGTTTCGTAATCATCGGCTGAGGCTGCTGTCGTTGAGAGCAGAGCCCCACAAAGCAGGATCGTTGATAGTTTCATAACGGAAAGTTTTTAGTATAGTAATAACAAACCCGCAAGACCTGCATAGCAGATCATGTGGATGGGATTAATCTTCAGATAGCCTGTGCCGAAGGCTGTCGCAATGAGCAGGGCACAGCTGATCAGGAACTGCCAGAGGTTCTCCTTCGGGGTAGAGAAATTCTCTTCATTGCAGAGCAGTAGGGTGGCAGCCGCCAACAGACCGACGACGGCAGGACGCAAACCAGTGAACACCGACTGCACCAGAGGGGTGTTCATGTATTTCATAAACATCTTGCTGATCAGGATCATCAGGATGAGCGACGGCAGCACCAGCGCAAAGGTGGCTGTGACGGAGCCTAAGACTGCCATCATATTGCCGTAGCCTGCATTCTCGATGGCCGTATAGCCGCAGTAGGTGGCGGAATTGATGCCGATAGGACCTGGGGTCATCTGTGAGATAGCCACGATATCGGTAAACTCAGCTGTCGAGAGCCAGTGGTGGTTCTCTACCGTCTCATGCTGGATGAGCGAGAGCATACCGTAGCCGCCTCCGAATCCGAAGAGTCCGATCTCAAAGAATGTGATGAATAACGACAGAAATATCATATCTTTAAACTTTTTGGAACCTGCCGTAGAGGTAGCCTGCTACACCGGCAATCAAGATGATATAGATCGGTGAGACGCCAAGTGCCCAGATGGCGAGGGCACAGGCCACAGGGATCCAGATGGTGAACTTGTTCAGCTTCGCCCGCTTGCCAAGGTTGAAGGTCGGCACAGCGATCAGTGCCACCACAGCCGGACGGATACCTCGGAAGATGGCGGCTACAATCCTGTTGTCCTCAAACTGCTTGAAGAAGATGGCAATGGCGAGGATGATCAGGAACGAGGGTAGGGCAGTACCCAGGGCGGTAGCAATGGCGCCACGCTCCTTCTTCAGCTTATAACCGATAAAGGTAGCGATGTTGATGGCAAACACGCCAGGACAACTCTGGGCGATGGCGATGAGGTCGAGCATCTCGTCCTTCGACACCCAGCGGTGCTTATTCACCACCTCTTCCTCAATCAAAGGTATCATGGCATATCCACCACCGAGGGTGAATATGCCAATCTTAAAGAACGTCTTAAATGATTCTAAATAAATATTCAATTCTTCAACCTTTCAATTCTTCATTTTTTCATTTTTTCATTTTTTCATTTTTCCTTCCACCCACTTACGTGCGTTCACAAATGCCTCAATCCAAGGTGTTACCTCGTCCTGACGACGGTCAGCAGGATACCAGGCGTTCTGCCAGGGGAATACGGCACGCTCCAGGTGAGGCATCATACAGAGATGACGACCATCCTCAGAGCAGATACCTGCCACGTTATAGTCAGAACCGTTAGGATTAGCGGGATAGCCTGCATAGTTGTACTTGGCGATGACATTGTAAGCGCTCTCTGCCTCGGGCAATGAGAACTTACCCTCGCCGTGGGCTACCCACAGACCGAGTTTGTTACCGCTCAGACTGCCGAACATCACACTGTTGTTCTGAGGAATGCTCAGGCTGATGAACTCACTCTCGAACTTGTGAGAGTCGTTGTGCAGCATCTTAGCACCCTTGGCACCAGTCAAGCCGAGTTCAACCATCAGCTGGCAACCGTTACAGATACCCAGTGAGAGGGTGTCTTTACGGGCATAGAACTTATCGAGTGCCTCCTTGGCCTTGGGGTTGAAGAGGAAGGCACCAGCCCAACCCTTGGCAGAACCCAGCACGTCGGAGTTAGAGAAGCCACCGCAGAACACAATCATGTTGATATCCTCGAGGGTCTCACGACCACTGATCAGGTCGGTCATCATCACGTCCTTCACGTCGAAACCGGCGAGGTAGAGGCAGTAAGCCATCTCACGCTCACCATTGGTTCCCTTTTCACGGATAATGGCTGCCTTGATACCTGAGGGTTGACGGCGATCGGCAGAGATGCCGTACTGAGCCAGCTTACCCGTGAAGTCCTTGTTAAACTTCATCTCGATAGGCTGCTTCTTGTAGTTCTCGAAACGCTCCTTGGCCTTACCGTTGAAGCTCTGCTTGCGATCGAGCAGGTAAGAGGTCTTATACCATACGTCACGCAGAGCATCAATATCGAAGGTCAGGTCTTTATCGCCAGCCTTTACCACGATACTTCGGATGTCTTCTACCGGATAGCCGATCTTGGCAAAGCCAACACCCTGCTCCTCCATGAAGTCCTTGAACTCCTGCTTGTGCTCATCGCTTACCTCGATCACCACACCTGGGTTCTCAGCGAAGAGGGTCTTCACGATGTCACCATCCTTACAGATGTCGTGCAGGTTGATGTGCATACCACCCTTGGTGTTGGCGAAGCACATCTCGAGCAGGGTGGTAATCAGACCACCGGCAGAGATATCGTGACCAGCCATAATCCAGCCCTTCTCAATCATCTGCTGAACAGCCATGAAGGCATCGGCGAAATACTCCGCGTTCTTCACGGTAGGCACATCGTCGCCCACCTTACCCAAACTCTGGGCGAAAGCTGAACCACCCAGACGCTGCTCGTCGAACGAGAAGTCGATATGATAGAGTGATGCGTTCTTATCGTTGACCAAGACGGGGCTTACCACCTTCTTGATGTCGCTTACCTCACCACCAGCTGATACGATCACCGTTCCTGGAGAAATAATCTTCTCGCCGTTAGGATACTGCTGAGAGAGAGACAGCGAGTCCTTACCTGTAGGCACGTTGATATGCAGGTCGCAGCAGAAATCGCTCAGCGCCTTCACACCCTCATACAGACGAGCATCCTCACCCTCCTGAGAGCGACAAGGCCACATCCAGTTGGCTGAGAGACTCAGTGAGTCCATACCCTCCGCCAATGGTGCCCAGACAATATTGGTCAGTGCCTCAGCTACAGAGAGTACAGAACCGGCAGCAGGATTAGCCAGACCAGCCTGAGGCGCATGACCTAAGGCAGTGGCGATTCCCTTCTTACCACGATAGTCGAGGGCTACCACACCACAGTCGCTCAAAGGCAACTGGATCTCACCCTGACACTGCTGACGGGCAATCTTACCTGTCACAGAACGGTCCACCTTATTAGTGAGCCAGTCCTTACAAGCCACAGCCTCTAACTGCAGTACACGGTCGAGGTATTCATTAATCTTATCCTGGCTGTAGGTTACGTCTTCATAATGACGCTCTACAGTATTATCTTTCATGATAGTCTTCGGCGAGTGTCCGAACATCTGAGCCACATCGAGGTCGAAAGGCTTCACACCGTCGCCCTGCTTGAATGAGAAGTGGGCATCACCAGTGGTCTCGCCAACCACATACAGTGGGGCACGCTCACGCTCAGCAATCTTACGTACATGTTCAATGTGCTTCTCGTCGATGAGCAAGCCCATACGCTCCTGACTCTCGTTGGCGATGATCTCCTTAGAACTCAGAGTCTTATCGCCGATAGGCAGCTTGGTCATATCGATCTCACCACCGCACTCCTCAACGAGCTCAGACAAGCAGTTCAGGTGTCCGGCTGAACCGTGGTCGTGGATAGATACAACGGGGTTCACATCCTCCTCGCAGAGGGCACGCACCAGGTTGTAGGCACGCTTCTGCATCTCGGGGTTAGCACGCTGAACGGCATTCAGCTCGATACCGTTAGAGTAGCGACCTGTATCAACCGATGATACCGAACCGCCACCCAAGCCGATGCGGTAGTTATCACCACCAACTACAACGACCTTGTTGCCCTTCTGAGGCTCTTTCTTCAGACAGTCGCGCTTGGTGCCGTAACCCACACCACCGGCCAGCATGATGACCTTGTCGTAGGCATATTTCTCTTTACCCTCCTGATGCTCGAAGGTGAGCACAGAACCGCAGATCAGCGGCTGACCGAACTTATTACCGAAGTCTGAAGCACCGTTAGAGGCCTTGGTAAGAATCTGCTGTGGTGTCTGGTACAACCACTGGCGAACGGGCAGGATATCCTCCCAGTCGCGTGCAGCACCCTCATCGTCGTGCAGACGGGGATAGGCAGTCATATAAACAGCTGTACCAGCAATCGGCCAAGAACCGACACCACCACCCATACGGTCGCGGATCTCACCACCAGTACCAGTAGCGGCACCGTTGAAGGGCTCCACCGTTGTGGGGAAGTTATGCGTCTCAGCCTTCAGTGAGATCACACTCTCGATATCCTTCACCTGGAAGTAGTCGCTCGTGCTCTGATCCTTCGGAGCGAACTGCTCCACAACAGGACCCTGTGCGAAAGCAACAATCATCGCAAAGAGTGAACTCTCCATCTCCTTGCCGTCGATGATGAATGTACCACCGAAGATCTTATGGCGGCAGTGCTCAGAGTTGATCTGGGCGAAACCGAAGATCTCAGAGTCTGTCAGCGGACGACCATTCTGTTTCTCAAGTCCGTGCAGGTACTCGATCTCCTCAGGACTGAGGGCGAGACCTTCCTGCTCGTTGTACTCTTCCAGATTATCCACATACTTGATGGGCTCCGGTTTGATGTTGATCGTAAAGATGTTCTGGTTCAAGCCGTTGTACATGCGCTGCAGCATTTCGTCGTGCTCGGCATCCTTGCTACTGGCAGGGAAATATTCCTCGATGCGGCTGATGCCCTGAAGGCCCATGTTCTGGGTGATCTCTACGGCGTTGGTTGACCAAGGGGTCACCATCTCACGGCGCGGACCAACAAAGTAGCCCTCCAACTGCTCGGCATCCAACAGCTTTGCATCGCCGTAAAGCCAGTTTAATTCGTTGATT
>CACZTJ010000060.1 GCA_902784065.1 uncultured Prevotellaceae bacterium
CAGGAAGAAGTGGTCGCCACAACCAGGGCACCAACGGGGCTGGCCTTTCTTAAAATCTTGTGCTGTATAACTCATAACGGTTTACTTCTTTAAAATGTCTTCGAATGCGTTAACTAACTCTTCTACTACGAAAGGCTGACCCTTTACCTGGTTGAACTGGAACGGTACGAAGTTATCGACCTTCATGCGCAAATAACCAGCGAGCTGACCCATGTTCTGCTCAGCTACTACCACCTTTTTATATTTTGAAAGAACGGCAGCAGTGTTCTTGGGCAGCGGGTTCAGATATTTGAAATGGGTCTGAGCCACCTTGTAACCCTTTCCACGCAACTCGTCCATTGCTGAACGCAGGTGGCCGTAGGTAGAACCGAAGCCGACAATCAGCAGATCGGCATCCTGTACGTCACCATCTACTTCAAGGTCAGGCACCTGGATGTTGGCAATCTTCTGCTGGCGCAAACGGGTCATCAGGTCGTGGTTCTCCGGATTCGTAGAGATGGCACCGGTATTAGAATCTTTCTCCAGACCACCGAGGATGTGGGCAAAGCCCTCACGACCAGGTACAGCCCAGTAACGGGTACCGTTTTCTGCACGCATGTATGGCGTCCACTTACCCTTCAGTTCCTCAGGAACGTATGGCGGATTGATAGGATCGAGTTTAGCAATCTCAGGGAGTTTGAATGCACCAGAGCCGTTAGCCACGAAGGCATCGGTAAGCAGTACGACCGGTGTCATGTGCTCGAGGGCGATCTTACAAGCCTGGTAGGCTGCATCGAAACAGTCGGTAGGACTGGTAGCGGCCATCACTGGCATGGGGCTCTCACCATTACGGCCAAAGAGAGCCTGCAGCAGGTCGGTCTGCTCAGACTTCGTGGGAAGACCAGTTGCGGGACCACCACGCTGTACGTCGAGCACCACGAGGGGCAATTCCATGATTACAGCCAGGTTCATGGCTTCAGACTTCAGACAGATACCAGGGCCAGAGGTAGAGGTGACACCCAGCGCACCAGCGAACGAAGCACCGAGGGCTGATGAACAACCAGCAATCTCATCTTCGCACTGAACAGTGACAACGCCACAAGACTTATGCTTTGACAACTCGTGGAGTACATCGGTAGCGGGGGTGATAGGATAAGAACCCAGGTAGAGCTTCAGGCCAGCCTTCTCAGCGGCAGCAATGAAACCGTATGCTGTCGCCTTGTTACCTGTGATATCCATATAGCGTCCGGGCTCTTTCTCCTTCGACTCTACACGATACACGTTCACAGTTGATGAGTGTGTGTTGTGTCCGTAGTCGTAACCAGCCTGGATCACCTTGATGTTTGCCTCAGCGATAGCGGGTTTCTTTGCGAACTTCTCGCGCAGGAAATTGGCTACGAGGTTCAGGTCGCGGTCGAAGAGCCAGCAAACGAGACCCAGGGCAAACATGTTACGGCACTTCATCATGGCCTTCTGATCCATGCCAGAGTCAGCCAGACAGTCTTTCACCATCGTGGTGAGCGGGCATTGGATGACGCGATCGGGATCAATATTCATCTCACCGAGGTAATCCTCAGTCTTGAACTGAGCCTTCTCCAGATCTTTTGGACCGAAGGAGTCGGTATCGATGATGATGGTGGCACCTGGTTTGGCATAACGGTACTGCGTCTTCAGCGCAGCAGCGTTCATAGCCACCAGCACGTCGCACTTATCGCCAGGGGTATAGACTTTACCGGCGCCGATGTGAACCTGGAAACCAGACACACCAGTGAGCGAGCCTTGCGGGGCGCGGATGTCAGCGGGATAATCGGGGAATGTCGAGATGCCGTTACCAACGGTGGCACTGACCGTAGAGAAGATGTTTCCGGCGAGTTGCATACCATCGCCAGAGTCACCAGAGAAGCGGACAACAACCTGGTCCAGCTCCTTCACTTCTAATTGTTCTGCCATATAGATATTGTTTGTTACTAACTTTCGGGCTGCAAATTTATTCATTTTTGCCCTAAATACCAAACAAAATGCAAAAAAAGTGCATATTTGACATTGTTTTTTGCAAATATACACTTCTTATGCGATAAATATTCGTTTTCTCACTCCTTACAAAACTATGCGATGACTTTTTCGATAGTCAAAACATTCTTATTATCCACGTAAGCATAGCGCACATCATCCATCATACGGATGGTAAGTAGGATGCCAAGTCCCCCGATACGACGCTTCTTCCATGACAATGTGGTATCGGGCTTTTTCTGTTCCAATGGGTTAAAAGGCATTCCACCATCCTCAAAACGGATGACGATACGATCAGTCTTTTCGATATTAACATCCAGAAAACCCTCCGCACCTTCTGGATAGGCGTATGACGCCACATTCATGACTATTTCTTCGCAAGCCAGTCGGAGAACCATTGTTTCCTTCAGGTGGTAAGAAGAAACCTCAGGTGATTTGAGAATCGTTTTAAGTATGGTTTCGACTTGTCCTTTGATGGGTTGAAAATGAAACTGGCTCATGACGGTGCTCTCCCCACTAAGATGATGATGGAACGTGGACCGACCAGCACCTCGCTTTGGTTATCTATGAGGGGTTCCTTACCTGCCTCGAAGATGTCGTCGGGTGATGGCATGCCGGTATTGGCAAAGATATGCCAGGCCATGCCTTGAGGCAACTGAGGCAGCTCGAAACCGTGCATCTCCCAGTGCATGTTCATAGCCACATAGATAAAGTCGTCTGGCACACCATCAGTCGTAGCATATCGTCCGTTCAGCATAAACGCTAACGTGAGATTATTGTGGCCGCTTTCAGATTGCCAGGCTTTTACACCATGCCAAGAAAAGTCGGGGGCGCCAAGATTGAGGTAGTCGCAATGTCTGAGATGATCCTCGTAGCGAAGCACTCTATGCTGACGACGGAAATGGATCATCTGTTTGAAATAGCGGAAGATGTCGGCATTCTTTTCCAGATTATTCCAGTCGAGCCAGGCAATTTCATTATCCTGACAATAGGCGTTGTTATTACCTTGTTGCGAGTTACCCATCTCGTCGCCCGACAAGACCATGGGGATTCCCTGGCTCACCAACAGCATCGAGATTGCGTTCTTCACTTGCTGGTGGCGCAGACGGTTGATATCAGGATCATCGCTTTCTCCCTCGCAGCCGCAGTTCCAACTGTTATTGTGGTTCTCGCCGTCGCGGTTATCCTCACCATTGGCTTCGTTGTGCTTGTTGTTATACGACACGAGGTCCATCAGCGTGAAGCCATCGTGTGCCGTGATGAAATTCACACTGGCCTTGATGCCACGCTTTTGTGAGGCATAGAGATCCGGTGAGCCGATAATACGCTCTTTGACATCGGCCAGCACCTGCTCATCGCTCTTCAGGAAACGGCGCATACTGTCGCGGAACTTACCATTCCATTCGGCCCAGCGTCCCCATGACGGGAACGAGCCTACCTGATAGAGTCCGCCTGCATCCCAGGCCTCGGCAATGAGTTTGGTCTTGCCGAGAATGGGGTCGTGTGCCAACGATTCGAGAAGTGGCGGATTCGACATGGGATTGCCGTTCTGGTCGCGTCCGAGGATAGCAGCCAGATCGAAGCGGAAACCATCGATGTGGTAGTCGGTGACCCAGTAGCGCAGGCTCTCAACAATCATATCGCGTACATTGGGGTTGTTGCAGTTCAGGGTGTTACCGCAACCACTGAAGTTATAGTAATTACCATCTGACGTCAACATGTAATAGGTCTTGTTGTCGATGCCGCGATAGGAGATATATGGGCCTTGCTCGTTGCCTTCGGCGGTGTGATTAAACACCACGTCGAGTATCACCTCGATGCCGTTCCTGTGTAGTTGCTTGACCATATTTTTCAACTCGTCCACCTGCATACTGAATCTGCCCGACGAAGCATAGGCAGCCTTAGGAGCGAAGAATCCTACGTTGCTGTAACCCCAGAGGTTGTAGAGTTCACGCCCGTCAACTGGTGAGATACGATGGTTTTCGAATTCGTCGAACTCATGGATGGGCATCAGCTCCACGCAGTTTACACCCAACTCTTTCAGATAGGGAATCTTTTCGATGATGCCGGCAAACGTTCCCTGATGCTTCACGCCAGAGGCTGCGCCGCATGTGAAGTTGCGAACGTGCATCTCATAGACAATGAGGTCGTTGACGGGTGTTTCCAACGGCATGTCTTCTTCCCAGTCGAAATCGTCGAACACCACACGGGCACGATACTGGTAAAGACTGTCCCAATTGGGTTCCTTTCCCCAAACATCACGCCCCACGATTAGCTTCGCATATGGGTCGAGCAGGATCTTCGACTTGTCAAAACGATGACCTTCCTCTGGTTGGAAAGGACCATCCATGCGGAAACCGTATTCTATGTTTTCATAATCTAAGTCGAAGATAATCATCGAGAATACATTACCTAGTCTGAACTCCTTGAAGAAAGGAATCTCGACAAACGGCTTCTCTTCTCGGTTATGGAAAAGCACCAGTGTGCAGTCGGTGGCATAGCGGGAATAAACCGAGAAGTTTACCATATTGCCATAGACCGTTGCACCAAAAGGATAAGGTCTGCCCGGACGCAGCTTTAATCCCTGGTACTCATGTGTAGGAAATAAATCGACTCTATGCATACCTCCTCCTTTCCCATCTTAACTATTAACCACAGCCATACATTCTTCCATCGTACTGAAGATGTCGAAGAAACTGTTGAACCCAGTGACATCCATGATGTCTTTGACCACATCACTTATTCCAACCAGATAGACTTTCTTCCCTTTGGAGGCAGCCACCTTCTTGGAATAGAGCAATACACGCAAGCCTGTACTGGAAATGTAGTTACAGGCGGACATATCAAGAACCACATTGCTGCCTTTCTCCAGGATGGCCAGAATGTCGTCCTGTACTTGCTGGTGGTTGAAAGAGTCCAACTCTCCAACTAATTGATAGGTTGCAAAATTCATGCGATTGTCTTTTTGATTTTTAATTGTGGTGACTTCGACCAGTCCATGCAGTTGCGCACACGGAGGTCGGCGTAGGGCTCGGCATTGAAGATGGTTTTTGTGATGGTCATCAATTGCTCTGTGCCATAGAGGAAGGAGAACGGACGGAGCAGTTCTGTCGTCAGGTCGATAGCTTCCTGCAACAGGTTCACATCGTCGTGACAGTCGAACATAAACCTGTCAGTGTCGTGATTATCCAGGAACAATACCAGTTTGAAGTCGGCTGGGTACTTGGCAAAGTGGTCGGCAATCTTGTTGCGTAGAGTCTGATTTCCCTTGATACCTCGTCCAGCGCGGATTTCCTCCAAGAGAATGTCGCGATAGGCAAAGTCGAGCACACCATCCAACGTGCCAACGTAGTCGGCTTGCAGATCGTCCTGGCTAAACGGCTTGGTCTCCTGTTCCAGAAACTCCTGCAATCTGGCATCTGTCTTGAAATACAACTGGCCGGCCAACTGCGGTCCGATACCGAATGCCCACACTTCGCCGAACACCATGATGTCGCTGCGAATGGCTTGCAGGCTTTCGCGCAAGCTCTTCAGGAAACTATGTGGCTGACCCAGCGCATGATCGATGCGGAAGGCATCTACACCCATGCGGGCAAGTTTTTCGGCCTTGTCGATCATAAAGCTGACTACCTCGGGATTTGTCAGGTTGAACTTAGGCAGGTCACCGTAGCCCAAGAACGATACGAACTCGTCGCTACCCTCCTTCGGATAGAAGAACCAGTCGCGATGCTTACCACCATTTTTAAGTAGCGACTCCGCGAAGACGGGCGCTTCATACCAGCAGTGGTTGGGCACAAAGTCGCAGATAATCTTCATTCCTTTGTCGTGGGCCTTGTCGAGCAACAACTGATAATCGTCCCACGTGCCGATGTGTGGATCGACATCCTCGAAATTCAGGGTGTGATACCCATGATAGTTTGCCGACTTGAAGATGGGTGAGAGCATGATGGCGTTAAAGCCAAGATCCTTGATATAGTCAAGCTTCTCAATCACTCCCTGCAGGTTGCCCCCGCAGAATACGTTCTCACTCTTTGGCGGTACCTGCCACCCTCCGTTGAACCTGTCGATCAGCAGATGATAGATTCGGATGTTATCAAACCAGTTACTCATAGTCGTTATATATTTTTAGAATTCGTATCCGAGGTTAATGAAGAAATAGGCCTGCTTGGTATGGTTGCTATAACCTAATGTAGCACCAAGAGGACCAAACATCGTATTGAAATAGTAGGCGCCCTGTACACCAATCAACGTGCGATTGTCAAAAAGCTCCTTTGCCTTTTCTGCATGCTGACCAGCGGCTACACGCAGGAGCACGTAGTGATTCTTGCCAATTCGCTGTTGGGCCTGAATCTGAGCAGCAACAAACTGATTGTGGATGTACTCCATATAGCCGATACCAGCGAATGGCATTTGCTGCTCAATATAGTGGCCGAACCACTCGCCACCGATGGTGTTGCCAAAGACGGCGGGAACTACTGTGCCGAAGAGCAGACGACCGTAGAGCATGGGCTGGAGGGTAAATCTGCTGCCGAACGAGAACGACATGCGCCAGTTGGCTCTGACATCACTCATACCCGTAGCCTTACCCTGCTTTTGTCCATTCTCGTCAATGATATTGAGTTTAGCAAAGTCGTTGGTGAGATAAGTGTATTCGGCGCTAAAGCGGGCACCACGTGTGGGGAAGTTCCAGTCGTTCTCACTGTTAAGGGCCAGACGGGCTCTATAACTGATGAAATGTTCGTTTTCGAGCGCAATCTTCATAGCCGCTTCCGATCCGAGTTTGTTGCGGTAGTGCATATAGTCCCAGCGCAGTCCCATCTGCAGGTTGAAGTTACGCAGGTCGAAATTGATAGGCAGAAGTTCTGCCTGTGACTGGTTGTAACGGATGTTATAATCCAGGTCGCCGCTGGTATAGATATCCACATCGTTACTATAGAACGTATAGCTGAATGTCGGACGTGTAAAGAAACGGGGGTGAACAGTAATCTCGCCTCGGGCCATCAAACGCTTACCCAGACGAAGGGTGATGTCAGTTTCAACAGGGGTGGATGTCTTCAACGGTATGTCGAGTCCCACCTGTATGGCTGCATATTCCTCTGTGTCGAAACGTGCGCCGACATGCAGCTGCATCGATTTGCGATTACCTGCTAAAAGCACGACGCGAACGCCGCCATCTTCAGGTACCAGCTGGCACTCGGCCGACTGGTAGAACAGATCCATACGTGTACTCGTTGTGAGCTCCTGCTCCAGTTTAGCATCGATGCTGTCTATCCGGTTCAAATGGAATTTCTGGCGCAGGAACGCTTCGTCCTGAGGTGTCATATTCTCGAAACTGAAACCAGTGACGTGCTGGCGCGCCGTCATCGCATCTGGTTGCAGTGGATGGTGGATGACAGGACGGAAAGAATCGTCGATACCGATGCGCTTCTTCAGGGCAATAATCTCGTCCCAATGCTTCATGGCCTCTTCCTCACCATAGCGTACCAGCGAGTCAGCAGCCTCCGGTGTGAAGCTGGCAGTAGAGAATTGGCGGGGATCCACATTCATGTAGAGGTCGGTGATGGCGATGTTCTCTGCCATTTTGTTTGAGAAGTTCATATCGATAATCTGCCCGATGATACTCATGGTGCCTGTGATGTCCTCAGCCTTCTTCGGCTTGCCATCCAGCGTGACGCCGATGATAATATCTGCTCCCATCTCGCGGGCCACATCAGCAGGATAATTATTCTTCATACCGCCATCTACCAATACCATATCGCCGATTCTCACAGGTGAGAAGGCTGCAGGGATAGCCATTGAGGCGCGGATGGCCTGCGGCAACTTTCCGCTGTGGAACACCACTTCACTGTTGTCAATGATGTTTGTTGCCACACAGGCATAGGGAATAGGCAGGTCGCGTGAGAAGTTGAGGGAGTCGGTATAGCCTATAAAGAGTTTCTGGAACAGCTCAGCCAAGTTCTTGCCCTTGATGATACCGCCGGCATTCGGGTTACGCTTATGCTTACCAAAGGTCATACCCGTGGAGAGAATATAAGTATTCTGCTTCTTACGGTCGAGATAAGTCTGTTTGGTCATATCCTCCCTGTCGCTGATAATGTAACTCCAATCCAACGTTTTGACCAGTGAGTCGAGCAAGTGGGCATTATAACCGACAGCGTACAGTCCACCAACGATGCTACCCATGGATGTACCTGTAATGATGTCGATGGGGATACCTGCTTTCTCCAGTACTTTCAGCACACCGACGTGCGCCATACCCTTCGCGCCACCACCACTGAGTACTAAAGCCACCTTTTTCCTATGTGGAGAGTTTAACTCCTGACTTGGACTTGTCTGGTCCGCATCTGTATGCGCAGACGCTGTGCTAATCGTCAGCACAGCAAACATCAATAATACGATCTTTTTCATTTCCTTTTGTGATATCAATATTCGAACGACGAACCGCCCAGGAACTCGCGGAGAAGCGAGGTTGGCGGAATCTGTGTCTCTGGAATCGGTTTGAAATACTTCAGGAATTTCAGCAAACGATAGGCTTCTGCATATTCATCGCAGTCCTCAGGCACCTGTTCGAGTAATGTCTCTGCCTGACTTTTAATCACAGCCAACTCGAATAGCATAGCCGTGTTGAACATGGCGTCGGCATTCTCCTGATAGGGGAAAATCCATTTGTTTTCACCAGCACGTACTGACGACCAGCGACGGATGGTCTCCAAGGCAGAGACGCCACGATACTTGTGGTCGCGGATGATACGACGCAACAAGCGGTTGTCCGTCGTAGGGATATAGTTGTGGTTGTCGAGCAGGATGGTGGTCAATGCTGAGGCATAGACGCGGAAGATCTGCTCTTGGGGAATCTGTGCTGTCAATTCAGGGTTGAGGGCATGGATGCCTTCCACCACGAGAATTTCATCGTCGTGCAGCTTGAGCTTCTTGCCGCTTTTCTTGCTCTTGCCAGACGTGAAGTCATAACGGGGCAACTCCACCTCTTCGCCTCGGAAGAGTGCGTTCAGCTGCTCGTTGAAGAGCGGCAGGTTCAAGGCATGCAGATGCTCGAAGTCGAATTCGCCCTTTTCATCGCGTGGCGTCAAGTCGCGATCGAGGAAGTAGTCGTCGAGTGAGATGCCGATAGGCTTGATGCCATTCACAGCCAGCTGTACGCTGAGGCGCTTGCATGTTGTGGTCTTACCTGAGGAAGACGGTCCTGCTATCAGCACCATCTTGATGCCCTTACGCATAGCTATCTCGTCGGCAATCTTACTGATCTTCTTTTCCTGAAGGGCCTCGCCGATCTGGATGAGCTGTGAGGAACGTCCAGTAAGGATGGCCTCATTCAGATCACCAACGGTGCGCAGTCCGAGGATGTCCTGCCACTGGTGATGCTCCTTGAAGATGCCGAACATCTTGTCCTGATGGGTCATCTCGCCAAGTTCGTCAGGATGTTCACGTGAGGGCAGGCGCAACAACAGACCATCGAAATATTTCTCCACGCCAAAGAGATAGAGCTGTGAGGTGTTCGTGAGCAGAGAGCCGTAGTAATAATCTACATAGCCGTCGATATCGTAATAGATGGTATAGAGCTTTCCTGTACTCTTCAGCAGCTTTACCTTCGAACGGTTGTGCAAGCTATCAAAGAGCTGGATGGCCTCCTGCGTAGATGTCTCGTGGCGATGGATGGGGATGGCGGCATCGATAATCTCCTTCATCTTCCTGCGGATGGCGCCAGCATCCTCGATGGTTACAGGGCGTCCGATATTCAGATTCACATAGTAACCATTGGAAACAGGAATGTCGATAGCCACCTTACAGGGCTTGAAAAGTGCATGGGCTGCTTTGCAGAGCACGAAGAAAAGGCTGCGGGTGTAGGCACGGGAGCCGCTGGACGACGTGATATCAAGGAATTCCACATCCTTTGAGGCATACACCCTATAGTGCATACCCTCCACCTTATTATTTACGTGCGCGTTAATAGGACCGAATTTCATCTCCAGTCCTAACTTAGCGTAGATGTCTTCAAGGGTAGAACCTGCGGGCACATCAATGGTTGCACCATTATTCCTGCATAATATCTTAACCATCTGTTCCATATCGTTTCATTTCGTTTTAGGTGATTTTTGTTGCAAAGATACCATTTTTTTTAGACATATGTACATAAGAACCTATTTTTTTATGTCATTTTTGTTCTTTTATCTAAAATAAATTGTATCTTTGTAGCCGAATTACTATCATAAAAGCAAATCTATATGTCGATTTGGATTATTTTTAAGCTTCTGGGCTCACTTGCCCTTCTGATGTTTGGTATGAAGTCGATGAGTGAAGCCTTGCAGAAAATGGCGGGTCCGCAGTTGCGACACGTCCTTGGTGCAATGACTACCAATCGTTTCACGGGTATGTTGACAGGTATGCTGGTGACGGCATCTGTCCAGTCTTCTACGGCAACGACGGTGATGACAGTCTCGTTTGTGAATGCTGGTCTTCTGACGTTGGCACAAGCGATCTCAGTGATTATGGGTGCCAATATCGGAACGACGCTGACAGCATGGATCATGTCGGCAGGTATGTCGTTTGATATCACGAGTGCTGTCTATCCGGCCTTCTTCATGGGTATCATCCTGATTTATTTGAAGAAATATCGTTATATCGGCGACTTCCTGTTTGGTCTGTCATTCCTGCTGCTGGGTTTGGGAACGCTTCGCATGACGGGAACGGAGATGCATCTGGGTGAGAATCAGGCATTGCTTGATTTCTTTGCCTCTTTTGATCCAGACTCGTTTATCACCACCCTGATATTCCTGTTCTTAGGTGGTGTGATGACCTTCTGCGTACAGTCATCCGCAGCAGTGATGGCTATCACGATGATTCTCTGTTCGAGTGGCGCTCTGCCTATCTATCAGGGTATCGCGCTGGTAATGGGTGAGAATATCGGAACCACCGTTACCTCAAACCTTGCTGCGATGTCGGCAAACACGCAGGCCCGCAGAGCTGCTTTGGCCCA
>CACZTJ010000061.1 GCA_902784065.1 uncultured Prevotellaceae bacterium
TTTTACTCATAATACTCAATCTTGCGCGACTGGGTCATCTCCTGTCCCATCATAGAGCCTTTGCGGCTGATCCAGTTGCCGTGATCGTCGTACTGGTATTCGGTATAAGGAGATGAGTTCTCCATACCACCCACGCTGATCACATCCTCAGCGGGCGCACCCTGCTCGTTGTAGCTGCGCGTGATGGTCATTTCCTGACCCATCACTTCCATCGACTGCGACTTCAGGCGTCCGTCCTCCCACTTAAAGGTGACTTTGAGATCCTGGCCCATCACATTCAGCTTGGCTGACTGCAGATAGCCGTCGGCATCATAAACTGCATCGCTCAGCTCCTTGCGCTGCATCTTTCCATCGGTGGTGAAATCGATGATGATCTCCTGACCCATCAGGGATTGGGTGATCTTCTTCACAGGACCTGAAGCCTCATTCAGCTCCACGTCGTGGAACTTGCTCTGTGCCTGCATGGCAAAGGGCAAGGCCAGCAAAGCCAGCATCATGAATACCTTTTTCATTGTTCTTATCTATTATTTCAGTTCAACAATTACTTGCTGTCAGCCTCTGCCTGCTTGGTCTCAGGAGCATCCTCGCCGTAGTAGTTGTAGTAAGCGTTGTAACGGTTGTAACCCCAGTTGCTCTGCAGACGGTCGGGATCGAGCTCCTTAGCCTTGTCGTAGTACTTGATAGCCTCCTGATAGAGAGCTCTCTTGGCATTGGGATCCTCAGTGTTCTGAGCCTGGATTGAGAGAGCGGTACCTGCATAGGTCTGGAGCATAGCGTTGTCGCCCTTTACCTCACAAGCCTTCTTCAGATAGATAGCTGCCTCTTCGGGCTTCTCGTTGAGGAGTCCGAGACCCTTGTCAGCGAGAGCTACGAAGTTGTTGGGGTTAGCAGCGAGTGCATCGTCGAGCACCTTGAAAGCTGCATCCTTCTCACCGAGGCCGAGCAGAGAGTTGTAGAGCTTCTCCATCACACCGTCGATCTTGTGCTCAGCATAGATATCCTTCAGCTTCTCGCAGTAGTTGAGAGAGTCCTCACGGGTCTTCAGACCATCGCCGAGAATCTCGAGCTTCAGGTTGATGGCGTTCTCATACTCATTAGGATCCTTCATAGCGATATCAGCCAGCTTTGTTGCCATATCCATATCCTTGTCCTGGAATGCGAAAACAGCAGCGAAACGAGCTACCTGGCCGAAGAAGTCCTTCTGCTGGGTGCGGTCGCAGTTAGCGAAGAGAGGAGCTGCATCGCTCAGGGTGAACATCTGCCAGTACTTACGGGCATTAGCATTGTCGTTATTAGAAATAGCATCCTGACCTGCATTCACAAGGGCGAAGCGAGGTGAGGTCCACAGGCGCTGTGCATTCTTCTCTGCGAATGCGGGCTTTACCTTACCCTTCTCGTTAGGCATCTGATCGTACTTATCGCACTCCATTGCATTCTCAAGCGCATTGTAGGCTGCTTCAGCCATCAACTTCTCGTCAACGGGCTTCTCTTCCTTACCCATCTGCTTGTTAACCTGATTCTCGGTTACAATAGCGTTCTGCTCATCAAAAGCATCCATTGCAAGGTCAACGAGCTTGTTGTAGGCCTTTGCTTTCTCAGCGGGTGAAGCCAACTGATCGAGACTGCTCTTTACGAGGGCTTCTGCTTCTGCATAAGTCTTTGCCTTGAGGATAGCCTTCAAAGCGTCACTGTCACCGGCAAATGCTGTAGCACTAGCTACGAACATCACTGCCATCATCATTAATTTTTTCATAAACGTGATAATTATTGGTTTAACATTAAAAAGAATTATTCATTGTTGTTATTCTCGTTTTCAACCTCCTCGTTGATCACCTCTGCCTGCTCGGCATCATCGTCGGCATCATCGCTGTGCTGTACCTTGCAGACACTGGCAATGACATCGTTCTTCTTGGCGAGGTTGATGAGGCGGACGCCCTGAGTGGCACGACCCATAACGCGCACATCGGCTACCTTGAGTCGAATCAGGATACCGCTCTTGTTGATGATCATCAGGTCGTTCTCATCGGTGACCACCTTGATGGCTACCAAGCGGCCTGTCTTCTCAGTAATGGCGAGGGTCTTCACACCCTTGGCACCACGGGCGGTCTTACGGTAGTCTTCTACCTCTGAGCGCTTGCCGTAGCCATTCTCGGATACCACCATGATGGTCTCAGTCTGAGGATCGTTGACACAAACCATACCTACTACCTCATCGTCACCACCATCGAGGCGCATACCAATCACACCTGTAGCCACACGGCCCATCGTGCGAACATCGTTCTCATCGAAGCGAACGGCACGTCCGTTACGGTTGGCGAGCAGCAGCTCATTGTGGCCGTTGGTCAGGCGAACGCCTACCACCTGGTCGCCCTCATTGATATTGATGGCAATCACACCGTTGGCACGCGGACGGCTATAGGCCTCCAGACAGGTCTTCTTGATGATACCCTGCTTGGTGGCAAACACCACATAGTGGGAGTTGATGAACTCGCTGTCGTTGAAGTTCTTGATGCGCAATACGGCATTGATGGCGTCATCGGGCTCGATATTGAGCATATTCTGGATGGCACGACCCTTTGAGTTCTTGTCGCCCTCAGGAATCTCGTAACACTTCTGCCAGTAGCAGCGACCCTTCTGGGTGAAGAAGAGCAGCGTGTTATGCATCGTGGCGGGATAGATATACTCGGTGAAGTCGTTGTCGCGATGACGGGCGGCTTTGGCACCTACGCCTCCTCTGCCCTGCTCGTGGAAGTCGTTGAGCGGGGTGCGCTTGATGTAACCCATGTGAGAGATGGTAATCACAACGGGATCGTCGGGATAGAAGTCCTCGGCGTTGAACTCGTGGTCGAAAGGAATGATCTCCGTGCGACGCTCGTCGCCATACTTCTCCTTCACCTCGAGCAGATCCTGCTTCATCACCTCCTTACAACGCTCAGGATTGTCGAGAATCTCCTGCAAGTCGGCAATGAGCTTCTGCAAGTCGTCGAACTCCTGATGCAACTGATCCACACGCAGACCAGTGAGCTGAGCCAGGCGCATATCAACGATGGCCTTTGACTGGAGCTCATCGAGTTCGAATCGAACCTCCAAGTTACGCTGGGCATCGGTCGGGGTCTTACTATTTCTAATAATGTGTACCACCTCGTCGATGTTGTTCACGGCGATGATCAAGCCTTCAAGGATATGGGCACGCTCTTGGGCCTTCTTCAGATCGTACTTGGTGCGACGGATAGTCACATCATGACGGTGGTCTACGAAATACTTCACACACTCCTTGAGTGAGAGCAGACGGGGACGACCCTTTACCAGCGCGATATTGTTGACAGAGAACGAGCTCTGCAGCGCTGTCATCTTGAAGAGCTTGTTGAGCAGCACGTTGGCATTGGCATCGCGCTTGCAATCTACCACGATACGCATACCCTGACGACCTGACTCATCGTTAACATTGGCCACACCCTCAATCTTATGCTGGTTGGCAAGATCGGCGATGTAAGCCACGAGGTCGGCCTTGTTGACACCATATGGAATCTCGGTGACGACGATCTTGTCGTGAGTCTCACCGCTCTCGATCTCTGCCTTTGCACGCATCACGATACGGCCGCGACCTGTCTCGTATGCATCACGAACACCCTGCAGACCATAGATATAGGCACCTGTGGGGAAGTCGGGACCTGGGATATACTGCATCAGGCCGTCGGTATCGATGTCGGGGTTGTCGATATATGCACAGCAACCGTCGATGACCTCAGCGAGGTTGTGGGTAGGCATATTGGTAGCCATACCTACGGCAATACCATTACCACCATTCACCAGCAAGTTAGGAATCTTGGTCGGCATCACGGTGGGCTCCTCGAGCGAGTCGTCGAAGTTGGGCGTCATGTCAACAGTATCCTTTTCAAGGTCGTCCATGATGTGCTCACCCATCTTTGAGAGGCGGCACTCCGTGTAACGCATGGCTGCTGGTGAGTCGCCGTCCACAGAACCGAAATTACCCTGACCATCAACCAGCGTGTAACGCATGTTCCAGTCCTGAGCCATACGCACGAGGGCACCATAGACGGAGCCGTCGCCGTGGGGGTGGTACTTACCCAGCACCTCACCTACCACGCGCGCACATTTCTTATAAGGTTGTGTGGAGACGTTGTTAATGCCCATCATACCAAAGAGGATACGACGGTGTACGGGCTTGAAACCGTCGCGCACATCGGGAAGCGCACGAGCCACAATGACTGACATAGAGTAGTCAATATAGCTGGATTTCATCTCTTCCTCGATGTTGATTTTGATAATTCTGTCGTTGTCGAATGTTTGATCCATTAAAATTACTTTTTATTTATTTTACTATTTTACAATCTCATTTTGGGGCAAAAATCGCGTTTAAGGCACTTTTTAAGCCCGCTGACGCGTTTTTAACCGTGCAAAGGTAGTCATTTTTTCATAAAGTGCCAAACCTTTTAAACTATTTTAAAAGGAAAAGCCCTCTTTTTTTATCTGTATTTTGGCATGGTCTTTGCTAAATTATTCGTATATTTGCAAAGTGAAAGAAAGGAATTAGTATAAATGACGAGTCAATTTTCGCCAAAAGTATCGGAAATACTGGCTTTCTCACGAGAGGAAGCTGCCAGGCTGGCCAGTCGCTCTGTCGGGCCCGAACACTTGTTGTTGGGTATGCTCAGGAGCAATGACGGACCAGTGATTGATCTGTTCCACCGCCTGAACCTGAATCTGCAGTCGGTAAAGACTGAACTGGAGATGCGCGTGAGGGAGGATGAGATCGGTATGCCCATCCAAACCAATGAACTCGTGCTGAACGAGAAGGCCAGTAATATTCTGAAATTAGCCGTGCTGGAGGCGCGTATCCAGCGCACAACTAAAGTAGATGAACAGCACCTGCTGCTCGCCATCCTGCATGATGCGGTGAACAACGGTGCCAAACAAGTATTAGAACTGAACAACATGAATTATGAAGACGCTATGGCAATGCTGTTTGCCCCCAAGAAGGAGAATGGCATTACCAACGGTATCGGCCTGCCCGATGAGGACGAGGACGAATTTGAAGATACGACATCAGCGAATGCTGGTGCTTCAGGGAAAACAGGCTCTGCCACTACGGCACAGAAGAAGCCTGCCTCTAAGACGCCCGTGTTGGATACCTTCGGCACTGACCTGACACAGGCTGCATCGGAAGGAAAACTCGATCCCTGCGTGGGGCGCGAGAAGGAAATCCAGCGCATCATCGAGATTCTGGGTCGCAGAAAGAAGAACAATCCTATCTTAATAGGTGAGCCTGGTGTGGGTAAGAGTGCCATCGTAGAAGGACTGGCACAGCTGATCAACTCGCACCATACGAGTCCGATGCTCTTCGGCAAGCGTATCTATACCCTCGACATGACGGGTGTGGTTGCTGGTACGAAGTATCGCGGACAATTTGAGGAACGCCTGAAAGCCCTGATGAAGGAACTGGAGGCAAACCCCGACGTGATTGTGTTTATCGACGAGATTCACACCATTATCGGTGCCGGTTCGACACCTGGTTCGATGGATGCCGCCAATATCATGAAACCCGCATTGGCAAGGGGTACGATTCAGTGTATCGGTGCAACCACCCTCGACGAATACCGCAAGTCTATAGAGAAGGACGGTGCGCTGGAGCGCAGATTCCAGAAGGTACAGGTGGAGCCGACCACGAATGAGGAGACACTGCAGATCCTGAGGAACATCAAGGACCGCTATGAGTATCATCACCACGTGACCTATACTGACGAGGCACTGGTGGCATGTGTCAAATTGACAGACCGCTATGTGACAGACCGCTTTATGCCTGATAAGGCCATCGATGCCTTAGACGAGACGGGGTCACGCGTACATTTGTCGAATTCACAGGTTCCTCCAGAGATTGCCGAGAAGGAAAAGGAGATTGCCAACGTGAAGGAGAAGAAGCAGTTGGCGGTGAAGAACCAGAATTTTGAGCTGGCTGCTGGCTATCGCGACAGACAGACGCAGCTGGAGATAGAGCTGGAGGCGATGAACGAGCGCTGGAGAAAAGGTGAAGACGAGGAATGCCAGACGGTGGATGCCGAACAGGTGGCTGAGGTAGTATCGATGATGACGGGAGTGCCTGCCCAGCGGATGGCTGAACAGGAGGGTATCCGACTGAAGGGTATGGCTCAGGAGCTGAAGAATGCTGTGATTGCCCAGGATAAGGCCATCGACAAGATGGTGAAGGCGATTCAGCGCAACCGTGTGGGACTGAAGGATCCAAACCACCCCATCGGTGTGTTTATGTTCCTCGGACCTACAGGTGTGGGTAAGACGTACCTGGCCAAGAAGCTGGCTGAGTTTATGTTCGGTAGTCCGGATGCGCTGATCCGTATCGACATGAGTGAATATACGGAGAGCTTTAATACCTCACGACTGATTGGTGCGCCTCCAGGCTATGTGGGCTATGAGGAGGGCGGACAACTGACAGAGCGCGTGCGCCGTCACCCCTACTCGATTGTGCTGCTCGACGAGATTGAGAAAGCGCACGGTAATGTGTTCAACCTGTTGCTACAGGTGCTCGACGAGGGTCGTCTGACGGATGGTAACGGACGCTTTGTGGATTTCAGAAACACGGTGATCATCATGACCTCGAACGCAGGAACCCGACAGTTGAAGGACTTTGGACGTGGTGTGGGCTTCAGTGCCTCTGGCAGTACAGGACTGATGCTGAACGAACAGGATAAGGAGCATGCACGAAACATTGTGCAGAAGGCACTGTCGAAGCAGTTCTCACCTGAGTTCCTAAACCGTTTGGATGAAATCATCACCTTCGACCAGCTCGATCTTGATGCCATCAAGAAGATTATCGATATCGAACTGAAAAGTCTGTATAAGCGCATCGAGCAGATTGGCTACAAGATCAGCCTGGCAGAGGATGCCAAGGAGTTTGTGGCAACGAAGGGGTATGATGTGCAGTTTGGTGCTCGTCCGCTGAAGCGAGCCATCCAAAATTATATCGAGGATGGTATCAGTGATATCATCGTGAATGGGAATCTGCCGTTAGGCTCCGTCATTCATATCACCTTAAAAGACAATGAGTTAGCCTTCAGCTAACTCATTTCTTTTTTTTGATGCTTTGCTCTCACTTAACCGAGGCCTTGATGCTTCGCATCGAGCCCTCTCACGCTCGGCAAAGCCCAAGCAAGCTGGGCTTTGCTCTCGCTTAATCGAGGGCTTCACATTCTTTCAGCCAGAGGGCACTGGAGGCATCGCTCGGCATACGCCAGTCGCCACGCGGCGAGAGACTCACGCTACCCACCTTCGGTCCGTCAGGCAGACAAGAACGTTTGAACTGCTGATTGAAGAAACGACGGCAGAAGGTAATCAACCATTTCTTGATGGTAGCATCATCGTAGGTCGAGGCAAAAGCCTTCTGAGCCAACAGGAAGATCTTCTTCGGTCGGAAACCATAGCGCAGGAAATAATAGATAAAGAAGTCGTGAAGCTCGTAAGGTCCTACAAGGTCTTCGGTCTTCTGCTTGATATTTCCTTTTTCATCTGCAGGAATGAGCTCCGGAGAGATCGGGGTGTCAACGATATCGAGCAATGTCTCTGTAGCCATCTCTCTAGATACATAGGTAACGAGATAGCGGATGAGCGTCTTAGGCACACCGGCATTCACACCATACATCGACATGTGGTCGCCATTATAGGTGGCCCATCCCAGAGCGAGTTCCGAGAGGTCGCCTGTGCCGATGACGATCGCATTCTCCTGATTGGCAACATCCATCAGAATCTGCGTACGCTCACGGGCCTGAGAATTCTCATAGGTGATATCATGATGTTTCATATCATGCCCGATATCCTCGAAATGCTGTGTGACAGCTTTGGCGATACTGATCTCGCGAATCGTAACGCCTAAGGTATTCATGAGTTTCACAGCATTGTTATGGGTGCGATCAGTGGTACCGAAACCTGGCATCGTAATACCGATGATACCTTTACGGTTAAGGTCGAGCTTATCGAAGGCTTTTACAGTTACTAGCAAAGCCAACGTAGAATCAAGTCCGCCACTGATGCCGATCACAGCCTTCTGGGCATTGATATGATAGAGGCGCTTGGCAAGTCCTGCCACCTGGATATTCAGGATCTCCTCGCAAGCAGACTGCATATCCTCGTTCTTGGGAATAAACGGATGGGGATCGATGGTACGTTGCAATTCAAAGTCACGCTCCTGCACAGGTTTGCAAGCTATCTCAAGCGCATGAGAAGAGCGTTGGGCATTGATGAACGTAGTATTCTGGCGACGCTCCACACGTAATTTCTCTATATCAATCTGGCACTGCTGGATCTGGGGAGAGAAACTGAAGCGATCGCCCTCTACCAACAAATGTCCGTTCTCGAAAATCATCGCATTACCGCCATAGACGAGATCCTGTGTGGATTCACCGAAACCGCAGCTGGCATATACATAGCCACTGATAGTGCGGGCACTCTGCTGAGCCAACAAAGATTTGAGGTAAGCATGCTTGCCAATCAGTTCGTTGCTGGCAGAGAGGTTGAAGATGATGTCTGCACCAGAGAGGGCAAGATTATTACTGGGCGGTATGGGTGCCCATACATCCTCGCAGATCTCCACACCGAACTTCATGCCGTAGGTAGTAACAAAAAGCTTGGGCTCTGCACTGACAGAGACAGAGGTGCCTGCGAAATAGAAAACCGTAGGATTCAAATCCTGGGCAGAAGCAAACCAACGCTTCTCGTAGAACTCGGCATAGTTAGGCAGGTAGGTCTTTGGTATGATACCTAACAGCTGACCACTCTGGATGACGGCAGCACAATTATACAACAGGCCGTTGATAATCACAGGCAGACCGACTATCGAGATGATATCGAGCTTGCGGGTGAAATCGAGCAGTGTAATGACAGCACTCTCGGCACGATCGAGCAACAACTGTTCTTTAAAAAGATCCTGGCACGTATAGCCAGTGATACAGAGTTCTGGGAAAACAATTACCTCTACCCCACGACCTTCGGCCTGGGCAATGATACTCTCTATCTGCTGTACGTTGTAATCTACATCAGCCACCTTAACTGCAGGAACAGCAGCGGCCACTTTAACAAATCCGTATTTCATAGCTTAACTTTTTGGATGTCGTTTTCAATGAGTGTATAGATGAGCGCAGGCTGCTCGAAGAAAGGATTCTCACGGAAAGCATGAAGCTTATAAAACTTCACGGAATCCATGCGCACATCGGCATTGACAGGCGTCTTCAAGAGGAAATGCTTGTCGCGCTTATAAGCAATAAACTGGATGCAGCAATGCTCAAACTGGTTAAGATCCTCGCGTCCGAACTCTTCAATAAACTCTTTGGTGTTAGGTTCTATCTCACCTTCTGCCCGTACCTGCCAGGCTGTACCTTCAGCTGTGAGGTAGGTATAACGGAGATAATAGTTGGAATCGTTGACCAGATAGGTCTCAAAACGTGTCTGCATCAGCTCCTTGATGTCTATCGGCACAAATGCCAGAAAGGCACTCAACTTATCACCGCCCTTCCGCTCTTCGGGTTTTGCCTTGAAAGTGATAGGCTTGTCGGCTGGTTCTAGTTCTTTTTCCTCTTCAGCAGCTGATAAAGCGGCTTTGACGGATGTCGCCTTTGCCTCGATGACGTGACTGGTATCATAGTTCTCCTCGCCGACAACCACTACTTCCGTGAGGCGCATGGGCACCTGGAAGCCGTCTTCGTCTTCAACGAGTACAATATTCTTACCTTGAAATCCGGCTACTATACCACCTCCGACTTCACTTAAGAATCTTACTTTGTCTCCTATCTTCATACACCATACATTATTTTTCGGGGACAAAGTTACGAATAAGCGGGCGAACTGCAAAGGGAAATGCCATTTTTCTTATATAAAAAAGCCCGAACGTGGATTGTTCGGGCCTTTTTCCTACAGGATGTAGTCAAGGGGACTTCAGTTATTGAGCACCACCAGCGATATCAAGCAGTTCGTTGGTGATAGCCTGCTGACGACCCTTGTTGTACTGCAAGTTGAGTTCACGCAGCAGCTCATCGGCATTATCGGTGGCTGTCTGCATGGCAACCATACGAGCGGCATGCTCAGAGGCAATATTGTCGAGCAGAGCCGTGTAGAGCATCAGATGAGCGAACTTCGGAATGAGCTGCGTAAGCACAGTTTCCATGTCAGGCTCTACGATGAAGTTATCGTTGAGCGGCTTCACGTCCTCCTGCTGCTTCTGCTGCTGACGTTCACCACGCTTCTTGAGATACTCCTGCGACTCTTTCGTAGCAATAATGCTCGTCAGGTCACGCTCATGATCAGCTTTCAACTCCGATTCAAGATCGATGGGAAGGAAGGTCTTACGGGTAAGAATCTGTGAGCCTGCGCTCTTAAAGTGATGGTAGATGAATTCTACCTTATCTATCTTACCCTCAGCGAATTTCGTTCCCAGCTCCATAACAATCTCAATACACTTATTGACGTTTGGTTTGTCTGCCAGTGCAGCGAATTCACCTTGTACATTCAAGCCCATCTTCTTAGCCTTCTCATAGACCTTTCGGCCTATGGGATAGATCTCGACATTCTCGCGTCCAATCTCCTGGGCATAAGTATCAACGGCATGCAGCATCAGTTTGATGGTGTTGGCGTTGAATCCACCGCAGAGTGAAGAGTTCGACGAAAATACGACGAGGGCTGCACGCTTGACGGGGCGCACCTGGTCGTAAATCGTATGTGCCTCTGCCTCGGCTGCGAGGAACGACTTGAGGATGTGCTCCAGCATAGTCTCGTAAGGCAGCATATTCTGAATAGCTACCTGTGCGTGATGCAGCTTACTGGAGGCCACCATCTTCATAGCCGACGTGATCTTTCGCGTGGAGTTGTCGATCTTAGCAGTTGTCTCGTCGTCAATCTTTCCGCTGGCAAGCGTCTCAATGACTTCGGGATTAGCTGAGCGCAACTTATCGAGGAACGATGTCTGGCACTCACGTACCTTATCGATGGGCACTTCGCGCATCAGGCCGTGTACACCACAATAGAGGATGGCAATCTGCTCACCCACAGGCATCGGGCTATACTGCGGCTGAATCAGCAACTGGTTATTCTTACGTCCACGATCCAGTGTCATTGCCGTCACAGCATCCATATCACTTGAGAACTTCGAGAAGGCCTCAAGCTCACGATACTGTGCCTGGTCAATCTTCAAGGTACCAGCCACCTTCTTCATGGACTTGATCTGTGCCGAGCCACCCACACGAGATACAGAGATACCTACGTTAATGGCAGGACGGAAGCCCTGGTTGAAGAGGTTGGACTCCAAGAATATCTGACCATCGGTAATTGAGATCACATTCGTCGGAATGTAAGCCGATACGTCACCAGCCTGTGTCTCGATGATTGGCAGAGCTGTCAAAGAACCACCACCCTTCACATGACCCTTCATGCACTCAGGCAGGTCGTTCATTTGCTCAGCTACCTCCTGCTGTTCGTTCATCTTGGCAGCACGCTCCAACAGACGAGAGTGGAGATAGAACACATCACCAGGATATGCCTCACGGCCTGAAGGACGACGCAGGATCAGTGACACCTCACGATAGGCCACAGCCTGCTTGGAGAGGTCGTCGTAGACTACCAGTGCTGGCAGACCACGATCACGGAAATACTCACCGATGGCAGCACCTGCAAACGGAGCATAATACTGCATGGCAGCAGGATCAGCAGCCGTAGCAGCTACGATGATGGTGTAAGGCATGGCACCGTGCTCTTGCAACGTAGAAACGAGGGCTGCAACGGTAGATGCCTTCTGACCGATAGCTACATAGATACAATAGACAGGCTTGCCTGCCTCATAGAAACTCTTCTGGTTAATAATGGTATCCACGGCAATGGCGGTCTTACCAGTCTGACGGTCACCGATGATGAGCTCACGCTGTCCACGGCCGATAGGGATCATCGAGTCGATGGCCTTCAGACCCGTCTGCAGCGGCTCCTTTACGGGTTGACGGTAGATCACACCAGGAGCTTTACGATCCAGCGGCATCTCGAATGCGTCGCTCAGATCGATATCTCCCTTACCGTCGATAGCCTGTCCCAGCGGATTGATGACACGGCCGAGCATGTTGTCGTTGACTCGGATAGAAGCAATACGCTTGGTACGCTTCACCACCATGCCTTCCTTGATGCCCGAAGTGCCACCCAGAAGCACACAACCAACGTTGTCTTCCTCCAGGTTCATCACAATCGCCATCGTCCCGTTCTCGAATTCCAACAACTCACTGGCTTCGGCATGGCGCAGTCCGTAGATACGAGCCACACCATCGCTGACGGTGAGCACCGTTCCTACCTCATCGAACTTCTCGGCATCCGAGATTCCCTTCAGCTGGTCGAGCAGGACTTGGGATACTTCGCTTGGTTTAATCTTATCTGACATAATTACTTATCTTTTCTTTACTTCTTTAGGGTTTGTAGAATGGAGTTGAGTTTCGACTTGACACTCGCATCCATACGATAGCTGTCGTACTCAAGGATGAAACCGCCGATGATATCGGGGTTCACCTCAGTCTCGAACTCCACAGTTCCATTAGTCTTACTCTCCACCATCTTGCGCATCTTCTGCTCAGTAGCAGCAGAAACAGCGGCAGCGGTGATGAGGCGTCCTCGGATGACATTCTTCTGTTGGCGGTAAAGCGTGACGTACGAATTGGCGATGAACTGCATCACACTCTCACGGTCTTCCTTCAGCACTAGCTGAACGAATGCCTTGGTCAACTCAGATGGCTTCTTGCCGATTGCTGTCAGCAGTAAAGCCTCTTTCTTGTCCTTTGAGAGCATCGGATTGTCTATCGTAAACCGCAGCTGTGGCACCTCGACATAGCTCTTGGCGAGCTGCTGCATCTCAGTGTAAACAGCATCCTCGCTATATCCATACGTTATCACTTTATTTGTCAGTAGAAACCTCATCCAGCATACGGTCAATCAGATCCATCTGAGCCTTGTCACCCTTCAGATTCTGACGGAGCACCTTCTCGGCAATCTCCACACTGAGAGTGGCCACTTGCTGACGGATGTCGGCGATGGCAGCCCTTTTCTCTTGTTCGATAGCGGTCTTCGCATCGTCTAAGAGTCGGGCGCCCTCCTCACGAGCCTTTTGCTGAGCCTGCTCTACGATAGCATCACGCGTCTCGGCAGCTTCTTTGAGAATCTGCGCCTGACGGTCGCGAGCCTCTTGTAGGATTGCTTCGCCTTCCTGCTTGATATTCTCGAGTCGCTCAGAGGCCTCATGAGCCTTCAGAAGACTCTCGTCGATATACTTCTTCCGCTCCTCTACCATACTGGTGATAGCTGGGAATCCGTATTTCGCAAGCACAAAGAAGACAACGGCAAATGCCAGAAGCATCCAGAACAGAAGTCCCAGATCAGGGGTGAGGATTGCTGGCAGTTTACTGAAATCCATTCGCTGTAATGTTTAGTTATTACTTGAAGGAATGTCTCTTAGATAAGGAATGCACAAGCTGCAATAGCGAAGAGGGCACAACCCTCAACGAATGCAGAGGTCAGAATCATGTTTGTCTGAATCTTACTAGTAGCCTCGGGCTGACGGGCAATAGCGTCCATAGCACTGCCACCAATTTTACCAATACCCAAACCTGCACCAATTGTTGCAATACCTGCACCGATACCGCAGCCCAGCTGAGCCAGACCTTCTGCGGCTAAAAATAAAGCTGAAATCATAATTTTTTAAATTTTTAATTATTAATAAATGTTTAATGTTTATTCTTTAATCATTACTCAGCATGATGTTCCTTATGGGCAAGCCCGATGAACACCGCACTCAGCATGGTGAAGACGTAAGCCTGAACAAAAGCAACCAACAACTCCAACAGATTCATAAAGAGGAGCATCAGGATGCTGAATGCATTCAGACCGAGACCAAATCCGACACCCATCGACCAACCGAGGAAGATTACGCAAGTGAAACTAAGCATCACAGCGTGACCTGCCATCATGTTGGCAAAAAGACGGATCATCAGAGCGAAGGGCTTCGTGAAGACACCGAAGAGCTCGATAAGCGGCATCACCGGTGCGGGATAGGCCTTCAGGAACAGCGGTACCTCAGGCCAGAATATCTCCTTCCAGTACTCCTTGTTGGCAAAGATGTTGATGGCAAGCATCGTACACAATGCCAGGAAGAAGGTGATATTGATATTACCAGTCACGTTTGCGCCACCGGGGAAGACGGGAATCAGTCCAATGAGGTTACACGTCAGGATGAAGAAGAATACCGTGAGCAGATAAGGTGCATACGGCTTGTAATGCTTCTCACCTATCGACGACTTGATAAGATCGTCGTGGATTGTCATCACAATCATCTCCATGAATCCAACGAAACCACCAGGCGCAGCGTCCTTCACGTCGTGCTTCTTATACCAGCGGGCACAGCTGAGGAAGACGATGATGAGCACAGCCACTACAATCCATATCTGCATCACACTTTTCGTGATACTCAGGTCGAGGGGGCGCACCTCTTCGCCGCCTACCTTCTCGTAGATCTTCCCATGATGCTCTTCACTGAAGAAGAACCCCTTAGGCAGACTATGAGCCGTACAGAAATGCCACTCTCCGGTATTCTCACTACGGATGATGATTGGCAGCGGGATGCTCAGATGCTTACCCTCGTATGAAGCGATGTGCCACTCATATGAGTCGGCCAGGTGCTCAAGAACAATCTCAGGGATATTGATCTTCTCACCATCACCACCTTCATCAGCCCAAGCATTCATCGGCAACAGGGCTACCATCATCAGGAGGATTATCGACTTTAGTTGTTTCATTATAAATTATTTATTAGATACTCTTGCGAAGAAAAAGGAATGGTGTGCCAACGATGCTACATAAAACACCATGAACACTATAAAGAAGCTCAGCATCGTCTCTTTGTTAAGCAGATAATAGACAAACATCACTGCCAACGCCAATAACAGACGGAAACCAGAGACTGCTGTAAAGAATGTCGGCAGATTGTCAGGTGAGTTCTTGGCTATATAACGCCACACCAAGCCAATGGTGAAACAAACCACCAGTGTAAAGGCCACACTGACAATGGCGGGCGCAAGTAAATCGAGAAACCACACTTGCATCACCAATAGGGTCAGCATAAACAGGGCGGCTGAGACATACAGTCCCTGTCGAATGTAGTTTAAACTCATCTTTCTGATCTTATCCATTCTTACTTTTTCTTACGTCTGCGCTTTACTTCAGTTCCACGCAGAGACTTACCTGATTCTTCTGTACTTCCACGAAACCACCCAGAATCTCAAGCGAGGTCTTACCTTCTTTATTGACATACTCTACGATTCCTTTCTGAAGAGTAGAGATGATTGGGGCGTGGTCGTTGAGGATCTCGAACTGTCCCAGCGTACCAGGTACGAGGATTCGTTCGGCTACTCCATCGTATTCAATCTTCTCGGGTGAAACTATCTTAAGCTGCAACATAATGTCTAATGTTTAACGTTTCAAGTTTAACGCACATTATCCCTTTGCAGCCTCCAACAGCTTCTTTGCCTTCTCCTTGGCATCTTCAATCGTACCAACGTTCAGGAATGCCTGCTCAGGCAGGTCATCAACTTCACCGTCGAGAATAGCATTGAAGCCCTTGATCGTATCTTCAATGGGCACCATAACACCGGGAAGACCTGTAAACTGAGAAGCTACAGAGAACGGCTGAGAGAGGAAACGCTGTACACGACGTGCACGGTTCACCGTCTGCTTATCTTCATCAGAGAGCTCATCCATACCGAGGATGGCGATGATGTCCTGAAGCTCCTTAAAGCGCTGCAGAATCTCCTTCACGCGCTGGGCACACTCATAGTGAGCCTTACCCACAATCAGCGGATCAAGGATACGAGAAGTTGATCCCAGAGGATCCACAGCAGGATAGATACCAAGCTCAGCAATCTTACGGTCAAGCACCGTTGTTGCATCCAAGTGGGTGAATGTGGTAGCAGGTGCAGGGTCAGTCAAGTCATCGGCAGGCACATACACAGCCTGTACTGATGTAATAGAACCCTTCTTCGTAGAAGTGATACGCTCCTGCATGGTACCCATCTCAGAGGCCAGAGTCGGCTGATAACCTACGGCTGAAGACATACGGCCCAGCAGAGCAGATACCTCAGAACCAGCCTGGGTGAAACGGAAGATGTTGTCAATGAAGAACAGGATATCGGCAGCGCCGCCATCCTTACCACCTCCATCACGGAAGCCCTCAGCAACGGTCAGTCCTGAGAGTGCCACAGAAGCACGTGCACCAGGAGGCTCATTCATCTGACCATACACCAGGGTAGCCTGACTCTTCTTCAACTCCTCAGGATCAACTAATGAGAGATCCCATTTGCCTTCATCCATAGCCTTGCGGAACGCTTCACCATAACGGATAACGCCCGACTCGATCATCTCTCGGATCAGGTCATTACCCTCACGTGTGCGCTCACCAACGCCAGCGAATACAGAGAAACCGTCGTGTCCCTTGGCAATGTTGTTGATGAGCTCCATGATGAGCACCGTCTTTCCTACACCGGCACCTCCAAAGAGTCCGATCTTACCACCCTTCATGTAAGGCTCCAGCAGGTCGATCACCTTGATACCCGTCGCAAGAATCTCTTTCTTCGTAGAGAGTTCCTCGAACGTAGGAGCTTCGCGGTGAATGGGATAAGCGCCCTTCATGTCGAGTTGTTTCATACCGTCGATAGGCTGTCCGATAACGTTCAGCATACGACCTTTAATCTGATCACCGGCAGGCATCTGGATTGGTGTGCCTAACGGGATCACCTCCATTCCACGATGCAGACCATCGGTATTGTCCATAGCCACACAGCGCACCGTATCCTCGCCGATGTGCTGTTGCACCTCGACAATCAGAATGCGCCCGTCACCACGGTCAACCCTCAAGGCATCATGAATCTTTGGTAGCACTTTCTCAGCATCCTGACCCTCGGTATCGAAATATACATCGATAACAGCGCCAATAATCTGGGAAATGTGTCCAGTAATTTGTGACATAAGCGTTAATATTTTAAGTTACTTGTTTGTTTTATAGTTCTCTTTTTAGATAGAGCTGAATGCAAAGATAGTCATTTTTCAGAAAACAACGATTTTTTTTAGATTTATTAAACAAAAAATCAGCAATTATTTCCGTAATGCAATGTTATAATTGTAATATTGGCTATTTCCTGTCACATCTTCAAGCACTTTGATAAACGGCGGGAACTTCACACTCTCCTGCTCAGCAACACCTTTCGACTGAAGTATGACAAGGTCGCTGACAGGTTCTAGGAAAGTGTCGATCTCGAAATGCTGACCTTTCCAGATGAAGCTCTGACGACGTTTGCGGATGGTCTGGCGATACGGATCTGCCTGCTGGAGCATCTGCTCATAGAGGTTGTTGTCAATCCGGCGCTCAGTCTCGATCTCCTCAGTCTCAGAGAGAGCCTTCTTCGAACGGTGAACATTGACCACCTTACCCCCACTCCACTGACGGCGACGCAGACGCACCTCGCATCCAGGCTCTGCCACCAGATAAGTCTGGGTGATGTCACTCTCGATAGCACCTGGAATCTCACCTATCACCTCTACCTTGTAAAGACGTTCCTTCTCCAACGGCTGCGGTAGTCCGAGCACATGACTGATCTCCTTGATTACACGTCCCAACTTGGTGTTGAAATCATCGTGGTTGTTGATCACACGCAGATGCGAATGTCCTGCCCAGGCATTGATGACTTTCTTATCCAGTTCACGAGCCAGTCGCAGGCCTTCTTCATCAGCTTTCTCATAACGGGTGGCATTTGTAGCTGTCGTATAATATTGCTCAGCACCATCAGCAGCACTAACCAGATGAAGCACAGCGTCATAGCGCTTACGCAGACGATCGGAGTCTGTGCCTGCCATAGCTGTGATTTCCTCCCACTCTTCAGGTTTGATATAGGCGGAAATGTCCATTGCACCACGATCGCAGACCACCAGCACAGGTTTCGTGCAGACTTCTGCTAATGCCACGAACTGATCCTCAAGCGCCAACTGCGTCTCAAGAATAGCACGCTCCCCTTGATAATACAATTGACGGTTAGGCGTCAGATAATTCCAGCCACCCGCACTAAAGAGTGTCGGTACCTCAGGGACGGTAAACACCTTGTAACCCATCCCTGAGAAATACTCGACAATCTTCACGAGAGCAGTGGTCTTTCCGGCACACGGACCTCCCGTCAATGCGATTTTCTTTATCTCCGGCATTATATGCTTAATTCATCCAATACCTTGATCAGTCGCTTATCGAAGCGCTTGTCAGTACGGATACACTCACTGAACGGAACATATACTACATCGTTATTGCGTACGCCCACCATGATATTGCGCTGTCCTTGCTTGATGGCCTCAATAGCACCTACACCAGTGATGGAGGCAAGAATGCGGTCAAGAGCTGTGGGAGATCCGCCACGCTGCAGATGACCCAGGATCGACACACGTACATCAAACTCTGGGAACTCGTGCTTTACACGGTCGGCATAATAAAGGGCGCCACATTTCGGACTCTCTGACACAATGACGATACAAGACTTCTTTGACTTACGGATACCGCGACCCATAAATGCTGCCAACTGGTCAACATCTGTAGTCTCCTCAGGTACGATGGCAGCTTCTGCACCACAGGCAATCGCACAGTTCTGTGCCAGGAAGCCAGCATCTCGACCCATCACCTCTACGAAGAAAATGCGCTCGTGAGAGTTAGCCGTATCACGGATACGGTCTACACAATCCATGATGGTATTCATCGTTGTATCATAGCCAATGGTATCATCAGTGCCATAGAGGTCATTGTCGATGGTACCAGGGAGTCCAATGACGGGGAAGTCATACTCCACACCAAATTTCCAAGCACCCGTCAGCGAGCCATTACCGCCAATCACGATCAGAGCGTCGATCTCCTCTTTCTGAATGGTCTCATAAGCTTTCTGCATACCCTCTGGAGTCATGAAATCTTTCGAGCGTGCTGTCTTCAAGATGGTTCCACCACGGGTAATGATACCAGAGACGTTCTCCGTAGTAAACTCCTTCACTTCATCGTGGATCAAACCTTCGTAGCCACGATAGATTCCCTTGATTTTAAAACCGTTGTAGATACCAGCACGGGTCACGGCACGAATTGCGGCATTCATGCCTGGAGCATCACCTCCTGAGGTGAGGATTCCAATTGTCTTAATCTTAGCCATAATACCTTATTTATATATAGATTAGTTATAAATTGATATCTCTGTCATCAGCACGGCCATACCGATCACCCAGCCTATCAGCACCTTCGGCGACAGGTTCTTCATATACCAGCCCACGTGCATGTGCTCCATCTTCATCAATGCCAGACCACTGACAGAACCCACACAAAGCAAACAACCGCCTACAGCCGTCGAGAAGGCCACTACCTTCCAGTAGGCACCATTCATGGCAAACTGGCTCATATACTCTGTATCGGCCACGAGTGAAAGTTGCTCACTATTCAGTACAGGATAGAGCGAGATGTCGCTGATGGCAATGGTGAATGTATCCACCAAACCACTCAACAAACCAGACACCATACCCAACACCCAAATGTTATGCACATTGTCATCAATCCATTCTGCCACATCGGCGAATACACCCGTCTCGGTTACTACACCCATCGCCAGCATGATACCCATCACGAAGAGGATCTGCTGCAGAGAACCATATTGGGTTGCCTTGGGGATATACCGCTGCGACATCTGGTCTGAACGCATCAGATTACGATTCATCAGCTCGTTTACGACCCACAACACAGCGAGCACACACAATGCACCAAGGAATGGTGAGAGTTTCGTGATGTTATGGAATGTAGGAATGAACCACAGACCTCCGATACCTACAAAGAGCATCAATATGCGCTGCCAAGGGCTCAGATTCGTGTCGTCACCACGATACGGCATCGGACTCCACTGGGTATCGAGCCTTTCAGGTAGTTCTCTACTAATCAAAGCTGTTGGAATCACCCAGGCCAGAATAGCAGGCGTCGCCATATAAGCAGAAAAATGTGTTGCAGAAATGGCACCTGCACCCCATAATAGCAATCCTGTCGGATCACCAATCACCGTGAAGCAACCGCCACAGTTGGCAGCGATGACGATGGCCGAACCTATCAGCATCCGCTGACGGCGATTCTGCACAATCTGTCGCATGATAACCAGCATCGTCATTGTCGTTGTCAGGTTATCAAGATTAGCAGAGATGATAAATGTAGCGAGAGTAATTGTCCAGAGCAGACGCTTAGAGTTTCTGGTCTTGATCCACTTCGAGATAAAATCGAAACAACCGTTATTATTCAGGATCTCAATGATACTCATCGTGGCAAGGAGGAACATTACAATGCTCGCAGCCCTTCCCACATAATATAGGAATACCTCATTATAAATAAAATGCTTCACCGCATCGCTCGTTGGTTCATTACCTGCGAGGAATACCATATATTCCACCGCATGGTGAGCCATCACGAAATCAGTGCCATAGCATATATAGACCACCCAGCCGACAGTGCCGATGAAGACAGCGATGGCCGCTTTGTTCACACCTGTCAGGTGTCCAGTGGCAATCACCAGGTAGCCCAGTAGAAGTAGTATAACTATAATCAGTGTCATTGGCCAATGCGCTATATGGCTACAAAATTACGGAAATAATTCTAAATTAACAAATATTTCAGGAAAAAATTCCAGAACTTGCTACATTTAATTCTAAAAAGTGCGGGAATTAAATGTAGCAAGTTCTGGTGAGAGATGTATTTATTTCTTCGTCCAAGTCTGGGTTTCGTAGAACATCGCTACGTAGCCACGAACTTTCAGGTTGTTGCCGTCGAGCCAGATAGAACATTTGTAGGTCTTGCCATTCTTGGGGTTGTAGATCTTACCACCCTCGTACTTATCACCTTTCTTCTTGAGACCTGTCAGGATGTTCATTCCCATAAGCTTACGGCTCCTCATAGACTTATCGGGGTTATGGGTATCGAGTTGACCATCACCTTTCTTCAGCCAAATGATCTTGCCGCATAGTTGGTCACCGCTCTGATAGATTTCCACCTGTGAATCACCACCTTCAGTAACCCACTTACCGATAACTCCCTGAGAATAGGCCACTGCTGACACAAACATCAGCACCATACCTAAAAATACTTTCTTCATCTTCTTCTTTTAATTAGTTTAGTCGAGGCCGAAGAGAACTTTCAGACCGCCATCTACACCAGAGAAGCCCATGAAGGCCAGTGAGAGCAGACCTGCGGAGAGCATTACAATCGCCATACCCTGCATGCCCTTTGGAATCTTCACCAGTTCCAGCTGCTCACGCATACCAGCAAAGACCGTCAAAGCAAGTCCGAAGCCGATAGCTGTAGAGAAAGCATAGACAACTGACTGCAATAAATTATAGTCTTTCTGAATCACCAGGATAGCTACACCCAGCACAGCACAGTTAGTGGTAATCAGAGGCAGGAAGATACCTAATGCCTGATAAAGAGCTGGTGACACTTTCTTCAGCACAATCTCCACCATCTGCACCAACGAGGCGATGACGAGGATGAAGGCGATGGTCTGCAGATACTGCAAGCCGAAAGCGTCGAGCACATATTTCTGAACAAGCCAGGTAACGATAGTAGCAAGTGTCAGCACAAAGGCGACAGCAGCCGACATACCCAACGAGGTGTCAATCTTCTTCGATACGCCAAGGAACGGACAGATGCCGAGGAACTGTGACAACACGATGTTGTTCACGAAGATGGCGCTAATGAAAATCAGTTACGCAGTTTATTAACAATTGCAATGAGGAAGCCGAGGGTGATAAATGCACCTGGAGGCAACACAAAGAGCAGGATGTTATAAGTCTCAGGCAGCAAGGTCAGTCCGAAAATCGAACCATTGCCCAGCAATTCACGACAGATGCCCAGAAGTGTGAGTCCGATCGTGAAACCTAATCCAATACCGATACCATCAAAGAGAGAGGCCACTGGTGAATTCTTGGC
>CACZTJ010000062.1 GCA_902784065.1 uncultured Prevotellaceae bacterium
TTCTTCATAACTGATTATCGAAATTAGAATTTAATACTTGCACCAACCAAGAATGTACGAGATGGCGGATACAGACCAAGGTCAATACCTGAAGCCCAGCTTGAGCCACCAGCAGTATTACCAACCTCAGGATCGAGACCGGTGTAACCGGTGATAGTAAAGAGGTTCTGAGCCTGAACATAGAAGCGGAGCTGCTGCAGCGGACAAGCCTTCCAGATGTGCTTGAAGTCGTAACCGAGAGTCACGGTCTTGATCTTGAAATAGTCGGCATTCTCCATATAACGCTCAGATACCCAGTTCGTGTTCTGGTGACCTGTAGCAGAAATACGAGGCTGAGTGTTAGAAGTACCCTCACCATGCCAACGGTTGAAGATAGTGGTGTCGTAGTTCTGATAAGGCGCATCACTAAATGAACGGTAAGAGCGCATGATCTGCTGACCGAATGCACCGGCACCGTTAACGGCGAAGTCGAAGCCCTTCCAAGAGCAGCCGAGGTTTACACCAAGCAATACATCGGGGTTCGGGTTACCGATCTCATGACGGTCGCAAAGATCATTACCGTCTGCGTCTTTACCTACAGCATAGGTAATCACACCGTCACCGTTCCAGTCATCCCAGATACAGTCACCAGGCTGTGCGTTGTCAAGAACGGCCTTACCGGCTGCACGGGCAGCGTCGATCTGTTCCTGATTCTGCCAGATACCACTGTAAGACATACCATAGAAGTAACCGATAGGCTTGCCTTCCTCAGCACGATAACAGAACTCTGTACCCTGTGAGAGCACACCGCCAGGACCATCGATATAGTGGTTATCGTTAGCGATACGGGTTACTTCGTTCTTGTTGTAGGTGAAGTTCACGCCAATGTTATAGCTGAAGTCCTTACCAATTCTATCGTTCCAGGTGAGAGCGAGCTCAACACCAGTATTCTTCACGTCACCACCATTGATGGCAGCAGGGTTGGTACCCATGACAGCAATCATCGGGCCAGTGATCAACCAGTCCTTGGTCTTCTTGTTATACCAGTCGAAGTTTACACCTAAACGGCTGTTGAGCAGGCGGGCATCGAAACCGAAGTCGAGCTGCTCAGAGGTCTCCCAAGTCAGGTCGGGGTTCGGTACGATATTAGCATAAGCACCGGTCATTGGCGTACCACTGGTAGAGATCTCAGTTGCAGAGCCAAACTTATAAGCCAGACTCACCTGACAAAGCGATCGTAGCCAGATACTGATACTTAGAGATATTCTTGTTACCGTTCTGACCCCAGCTTGCACGGATCTTGAAGAAGTCGAGCCAGCTCTTGGTGCCCTGCATGAACTTCTCGTTGGTCATTACCCAACCAGCAGATACAGAGGGGAAGAAGCCCCAGCGCTTACCGTCGGTGAAGATACTTGAACCATCATAACGTACGGTAACGGTAGCCATATAGGTCTCGTTCCAGTCCCAAGTCAAACGACCGAACCATGAAGCGAGGTACTCCTCATCATTGGGCTTACCAGTCAGGGTGATATCAGGCGTATTCAGCAGCTTGAAGTTTGACAGCCAAGCTGAATCCCAGCCCTTCAAGGTAGCGAGCTGCTCACCATAATTAACCTTATTAGATCCACCTACATTAAAACTCCAAGCGGTGCTTTGGAAGCTCTGACCGACCATGGCGCTGATCTTGTGAGCACCCAGCATCGGGAGATCATAAGTAATAGTGTTTTCAATTGACCAGTTGGTATTCAACCAAGCACTCTGGCTTGCACTATAAACAACTGAGGTAGCATTACCATAACCGGATGACTGAGGCTCGTTGTAACTACGATATGAACCGGAACCCCAGTTATAGTTAAACTGAGAACGCCATCTCAGGCCCTTAATAGGCTGAACAACCATGAATGCGGTTGCGTTACTGTTGACGTTGCGGCTCTCAGCCATAGCGCCAAAGCCACCATGAATCAGGTTCTCCCAGGGGTTGTTGAACATAGCAGTGCTCCAGCCCTGTCCATAGGCGGGTGTACCGTCAAATTCCTGGTAATAATAAACGTCACCATTGTCAGCATACTGTGGCAACATCGGGTTGGTCTGAAGCAGACTGTGAATATAGCTCCAGTACATACCATCCTCAGCCAGGTCGTGACTCTTGGTATAAGAGATAGAAACGTTCTCACCGATGGTGATAGCGTCGAAGTCCTTCGCCTTCAGCAGCACGTGATCGCTGTTGATACGGATGGTGTGACGGTTGTAGTTAGAAGCCTTCTCTGCACCCATGATACCCTGGTTACCAGTGTAGGTGTAAGACATGGCAAACTTAGAACGATCCGTACCACCGGTCAGGGTGACAGAATGGTTGTGCTGTACGGCATTCTTATTCTCGAATGCGCCCCACCAGTCAGTACCTGTCCAGCCATTAGCCACCTTATTAAGGATGTCCTGGGGAACGAAGGCTGGCCAATCCAACTTAGTACCTGCGGTATTAAAGGTGTACTCATCCATGATGGTCATATACTGCTGAGCATTGAGCAACTGCGGACGCTTGTAGGCATTTGACCAACCGATAGCACCATTATAGCTGAGCTCGATCTTACCTTCCTTACCCTGCTTGGTAGTTACCAGGATCACACCGTTTGCAGCACGTGAACCGTAGATGGCTGCTGATGCAGCATCCTTCAGCACGTCGATGCTCTCGATATCGTTCGGGTTGATGGCGTTGATGTCACCACCTGCTACACCGTCGATCACATACAGAGGCTGTGAATCACCGGTGGTACCCATACCACGGATGTAAACCTTGTAGCCCTTACCAGGCTGTGAAGAACTCTGGGTGATCTGTACACCAGGGGTGCTTGACTGCATAGCTTCCAGAGCACTGGTGGTGTTCAGCTTAGCGATGTCCTCACCCTTTACCTGAACAGTAGCACCGGTAACCAGCTTTTTCTTCTGGACACCGTAACCTACGACTACCACTTCTTCAAGAACGGCATCATCTTCGTTCAACGTGATGTTGAAGTTTGACTGATTACCTACCTTAATTTCCTGAGTCTCATAACCGATGTAAGACAGAACGATCGTTGCACCGGGATTGACATTGAGAGTGAAGTTACCGTCAAAGTCGGTAACAGTACCATTGGTGGTACCTTTTTCCATTACGCTGGCTCCGATAACGGGACCCTGAGCATCGACTACAGTACCTGTAATCTTTTTTGTTGCCTGCTGAACCTCCTGTACTGAAGCAGCGGCGTTGGCGTTTGATGAATAGCCAAGACCCATCAGAGTCAAAGCACCCATCAGCAGCGCTGTTTTTCTAAATTTACAATTCATACTTAAGTATTTACTATAGATTAATTGGTTTGTAATGAATACAAATTAGGTTTAAAATGGAAGCGATAGCTCCCTGTTAGCCTAAAAGCCTGCTTAGCGGGCGTTTGGCCGGGTGTTAGGATGAGTCGTTTGGGTTCATACGTTTTGGTTCTTTTTAAGTTAATATGTCAAATAGTTGAATAAGTATATTCCGAATCGTCTGCAAAGATAAACTAATTTTTTTAAACCAACAAAGTTTTTTTTGATAAATCTTTCATTTTCTTCACAAAAAAGTGTAATTTTACAAGAATTCCGCAAAAAAACACAAAAAAAAGCCTATTAAGTGTATTTAATACAATATTAAATTCTCGTAGCAGATATGTATCACTCCAAAGCCTTCAATGACACTTTCCTTTAATTTCCCCTATATATTATTAATAAGGTGTAATATTCGATAGAATATATCAAAATATACCATTTCGGGTATAAAAATGATAAAAATCATTAATTTTATACCTTTTATGGTATATTTTTATGAAATTACATCTATATTTGCACCCGTTAAGGTATAATTATGATAACTTTATCGGAATATATTAAGCAAAAGCGAAAGAAGAATGGGCTTTCTCAGGTTGAATTAGCTGAGAGAGCTGGTGTTGGACTCAGGTTCGTAAGAGAGCTTGAACAAGGTAAGCAGACATTGAGAATGGATAAGGTAAATGATGTGCTGGCTTTGTTTGGTGATTGCCTTGCGCCCGTAAAAAACGATAATGTATGAAGCAGGCAGGTATCTACATCAATGATTTATACTGTGGTGTCCTTACTGAAGACGAAGAAGGATTCCACTTTGCCTATGACGAGACGTATCTTGCTCGTCCAGATGCTACTCCAATAAGTCCTACTATGCTATTGACCACCAAACAGTATGATAAGGAAATGATGTTCCCTGTATTTGATGGACTCATTCCTGAGGGATGGCTCCTGGATATAGCATCATCGTCGTGGAAGATTGACCCGCGCGACAGGATGTCGCTCTTGATGGCTTGCTGCAAAGATTGTATCGGAAACATCAGCGTAAAAACATTAAACCATGAGTAAATGTTTGTTTTGTTATAAAGAGCTGGAAGAAGGTCAGGTGGATTTTCATCCAAGTTGCGCACACAAATTTTTCGGTAGCAAGACGGCGCCTATTCTCCCTTATACACGAGACAACATGTCGGAGCTTGCCCGACAAGTGATTCGTACCAGTGCATCCGTAACAGGCGTGCAGGCCAAGATGTCGCTCGACGTGGATCGTGGTGGGAAAAATGAGCCTTCAAAATTCACGATTGTAGGCCTTTGGGGTAAGTATATATTCAAGCCACAAAGCGCCAAGTATCCCTGCCTACCAGAATTAGAAGACTTAACGATGAAGATGGCCGAAGTGGCTCATATCCACACAGCTCGTCATACGCTCATCCGGCTCGCTGATGGTGAACTGGGCTATCTTACCCTCAGAATGGATCGGGGACGACATGGAGAAAAGATATCCATGCTTGACATGTGCCAACTTACCAATCGCCTTACCGAACATAAGTACTATGGTACCTATTTGCAGTTGGCAGAAACTATCAAGAAGTATTCATCGGCTCCCATGCTTGATGTTCAGCGATTTTGGGAGGTGGTCTTGTTCTCATGGATTACTGGAAACTCCGATATGCACTGCAAGAACTTTTCGTTGATAGATAGCGGGAACGGAGAGTATGTTCTGTCTCCAGCCTATGATTTGCTAGCCGTATTATTGGCCGATCCCCAAGATGCAGACGAGATGGCAATGACCTTTTCAGTAGGTGGCAACAAAAATGGTTTCGACCGTCATACGTTTATGACAGCCTTTACTCAAAGTGGAATTCCTGCTGCAGTGGCAAACAAAATGATAGAACGAATGAAGTCTTTCCTCCCTCAATGGGATGCACTCATCGACCAATCATTCCTGCCCGATAAGATGAAGGCCGACTATCATCTATTATTAAGCAAAAGAATAGAAGTGTTATAAACATTGTCTAAAAATATAAAATGAACTATACATTTCTACATTAACTCTATAACTTTCTAATTATTAAGTATATAGATCATGTATAGAGCAATATAAATTTGAGTAACTATACATCATCAAATCAAAATATTGCTATTTTGAGCAGAAGATACAATCTAATCAACTGATTACTAATTTGTTCCTTATTAGTTTTAGTAATGAAAACAAAATGTTTTAATTAGGAAAACACTTTGTTTCAAAGGAAGAAACAAAGTGTTTCAAAGTCATAAACACATATGAAACAAAGTCATCTTTCCATCGGAGATGATATCTGAATAAGTTGATCAGAATGAATTATTTCAGATAGTCGTTGATGAATGCTTCGCGGGGATGGAGATATTTCTCTTCCCAGGGAGCACGTAAATCACCTGAGGGCCAGGCGTGGGTGCGGTAGGGCACGCAGTTGATGGTCTTCTTGCCTGGGGCATTGTTCAGCGACGAGAAGACGGCTGAAGGTGGGCAGGTAGTATCGATAAGACCAATTTCACAGTAGATGTCAGCCTGTGCGTAACGGATGAGCTGTGAACCGTCGAAATAGGGCAGCGTGTTATCGAGTTGCGACTGAGAGAGGTCTTGGTGGTTCTCGATGGGCTGTGGCCATCCGCTGAGGCGTCCCTTACGGGCCCCGCCCAGGTCCTGCATGGCTGGTACATTGAGCACCACCATTGAGACACGTGGATCCAGTCCGGCTGCGGCTACGGCCTGTCCACCACCCTGACTCTCGCCGACAACGAGGATGCGACGTCCATCCCATTCAGGCAGACCCGTCATATACTCAATGGCACGTAAGACACGCAGGTACATGCCACGGAAATAGTAAGTCTCACGGTCGGCGGCGTTATATTCAAAATAGTTCTTCAGCAGCCCATCTTCGAGCATCTGATAGTAATCATCAGACTGACCGTTAAGCATGCCGTGTGCATTAAGGTCAAGGCTGAGTGCACCGTTTCCTAAGGCTGCATTCCCCACGCACTCATCTACCGAACAACGGCACCAGTTACCTTTGACACCAGCTGCGCGACAGAGGATGATAATAGGCAGTGATTTCTCCTTGGCTCCCACTGGCTTGGCCACATAGGCTCGCATAGGGGCAGGGCCGAGACAGTTGACCTCCACATCTTCACAGGTATATTTGTCCTGATACTGCTGCGGGACTGCCAGCGGTGTGGTCTTTACCTGCATGGGCAGTGACTTAAGTTGCTGCTTGAGGTTATCCCAGTAATCCATCAGGTCGGCAGGCTCTGCATAGCCAGCTCGAAAACCTTCAGGAGCCACGACATAACCGATACTGGCAGAGGTTCCAGAACGCTCCTTTACCTCTATGCTGACAGCACAAGTACTATCTAACGACTGCTCCAATACGGTAAAATCGGTAGAAACTGGAAGGATACGGAATTCGCGGCCCACCTTATTATTATAAGATACACTCACGAACAGCGAATCTGTAGGCACGATGTCGGTATGGCACGAGACAACGGCGCGCTCACCTTTTTCGTAGATACCGCTCTCTTTGTTGATATTGAGGGTAAAGAGCAGAAAAGAAAGAATGCTAAGTATCATCGTTTCGTTTTTTTATAATCAAAGTCACTGAAGGGGCAGCGTTTTGATGACGAGACCGGAGTAGGTGTTGATACGGAAGCGGACGGAATCGACGTCAAGGTTCGCTGTCGGGATGCTGATATAGGCTTGTGTAGAATAATATTCGGGAACACCACCCTGATCATGATGCAGGAGCACCGGCAAGGTGCGACGGCCATCAGGATAGACAATCACCTGATCCGAGAAGAACTCCAGTTTCTGTACAGCCGTAGAGTCCTCCGTCTGTCCTGTCTTCAACTGAAGATGCAGGTTCATATAATTGCCTGACTGGCTCTTCCACAGACTCTCAAACTTCACAGGATCATCCTTATATTGAACGTTGACGGAAAGGGGGATGATTCGCGGACAAGGCACCCTTCCCATCGAAACCACCTCTGCCACCGCCTTTCCATCAGCCTCTTTTACCTTATTATAATATAGCATACAACGATAGGCGGTGTCTGGACGTGAGATCCACTTCGCTGTAAATGGGGTCTTCAGCGGCAGCGTCTCCCCATCGTCGGTGGTGATGGAAGTGACTTCGCGACTGCTATTGACATTCGCCTCGGCAAAGTCACCACGCATCAGCGAATATCTGCCCTCGCCTTTGTCATAGGCATCTTGGGAACAGGAAGAGATGAGAGTTAATAGCTGACAATGGATGGCTATGATAACTATGACTCTAAGAAATCCTCTCATACAGCAGCGAGTTTGTTTCGAACAGGGTTGGCATACATATTAAGCATAGACTCACGAAGGAAAGCCTCATCCTTATTGGGAATGGAAATCTTTGCCAACTGACCGGCCAGATAAGTCTCGAAACGGGTCTTATCCTCAGCGGTATAATGGGCGGCATGTGCAGTAGAGCCTTCCAGCTCATCGAGCGCAATATAGTTACACGGGAAAAGCTGATAGCCACGGTGGATATCCTGATCCATACGCTGGGCGAGAGCCGTAAAGAACTCCGTCTTTGGCAACTCAGCCAACTCATCGATCCATGTGTTGACAGGGGCGGCACAGTGATATACCACCCTACCCTTATAGCCCCAAATGCCCGTCTTCATATTATCAAGATCGTCCTGACGGCTTTTCTTAAAGCCAGGGATATCACGCTTCTCCTGCAGTTCCTGGGCTTTCAGGTAATCGCAGGGATCATACTCATAGCTGATGGTAAGAGGCACGATATTCAACTCACGCAGACGATCAGCCGGATTCTTCAACTCATCAGGAGCCCCCATCGCCAGCATCTTCAGCACAGAGTCCTGCGTACGGTCGTTAGAGTCCTTCGCCCTACCCTCACGCTGGGCAATCCAGATATTCTCGCGCTTCTCAGTGACTGCATAGTGGATATAACGGCTCATCAGCTGGCTGGAACGCAGCATCTCTTTCGGTGAGAGGCCACGACGCACAGTAAAGGCCTTGTTCATGCGAACCAGGCGCTTGATCCAAGGATAGATGAGCAGATTATCACCAATACCGATCTCAACGGTTGTAGGATAACCGTTAGCAATGAGCATCACATCCAGAAAAGCAGAGTCGAGGACAATGTCACGATGATTAGAGACGAACGTGTAGCGCCCGGTCTTCTGAGGATCTGCTCCCTCCAGGTCACCATCAACGAAGGTGCAGCCATCGGTATGCTTACGGATGACATACCAAACGATGGGTCTCATCATCCGCATCTGGAAGTCGAGCGGCGTCTTGATGCCCACAAAGGCCAGTTTCAGGAGTCCGTTGCGCAGACTCTTGGGCAGCCAGGGCGCAAAGCCCTTCAGGATCATCTGGAACTGGCGATCGCTGAGCAACTCATCGAACGCCTGTTTCATCTCTTCCGCCTCATACGGCCGTATTTCATCAAACTCTGCTCTCTCAGTACTCATAACTATCAACTATCTGCTATCAACTAAACTGATTTTCTACGATATCTGTCAGCACATCTGCCATATTAAGGCCAGCAGCACGTACCTGCTGAGGAATGAAGCTGGTGGGGGTCATGCCCGGTGTCGTGTTCACCTCCAGCATCGAGATCTTTCCCTCCTTTGAGATGATGTAGTCGATACGGATGATACCGTTACAGTGGAGAATGTCGTAGATATGTGAGGTAATCTGGCGCACACGTTCAGTGACATCCTCTGGCAAACGAGCCGGTGTGATCTCCTGAACCTGACCGTTATACTTCGCATCATAGTCGAAGAACTCGTTGCTAGTAACCACCTCGGTTGCAGGCAGAACCACAGCCTTCTCCCTCGTTTTATAGACGCCAATAGAGATCTCCGTACCTTCGAGGAAGCTTTCCACCATAATCTCCGGGCTCTCTAACATCGCCTTGCGGATGGCCGGAGCGAGCTGATCCTTGTTCTTTACCTTCGACACACCGAAAGAAGAACCGTCGGCAGCAGGTTTTACGAAGCAAGGCATCCCGATACGCTCCTCAATCTCATCGTCGGACACAAGCTCCTCGTAGCCTTTTCGGATCAACAATGAGTCGGCCACGCTGACACCATAACCACGCAGGTACTGGTTCAGCACGAACTTATCGAATGTCATGGCCTCCACCAAGACACTGCTGGTGCTATAAGGCAGACCAATCAGGTCGAAGTAGCCCTGCAGGAGACCATTCTCACCAGGCGTACCGTGGATGGTGATATAGGCATAGTCGAACAAACGGGCCTTCCCATTCTCTATAAACGAGAAATCATTACGGTCGATCTTGGTGGTTGTTCCGTCAGGAAGTTCCACATGCCAGTCCTGTCCCTTGATATCAACAATGTAGATATCATAACGTTCCTTGTCAAAGAAGGAATAGAGTCCCTGTGCTGAGCGCAGTGACACATCATGTTCTGATGAATCGCCACCACAGACGATGGCAATCGTTCTCTTCTGTTGTTTCATTATATTTATATTTTTACGTTTTATTCCTAATGTCTTATATACTTTCGCCACTTGTCAATCAGTGCCGCCATATCCTCCGGCCACTCCGAGGTGAAGTCCATCTGCTGACCTGTGGCAGGATGCACGAACCCTAAGGTCTTGGCATGTAACACCTGTCGCGGACAGAGCTTGAAGCAGTTTTGGACATAGGCCTTATAGCTGGCTGTGCGCTCTCCTCTCAGGATCTCCGTTCCGCCATAGCGTTCATCACAGAACAGCGGATGACCGATGTGTTTCATGTGAGCCCTGATCTGATGGGTGCGACCTGTCTCCAACACACACTCCACCAAGGTTGTGTAGCCATAGCGCTCCATCACATGATAATGGGTGACGGCAGGTTTACCTATCTCTGAATCAGGCGGGAACACCTCCATTCGCAGGCGGTCTTTCGGGTCACGCCCGATATTACCTTCTATCCGTCCCTCGTCTTCCACAAAATTTCCCCACACCAGTGCGTTGTAACTGCGATGGGTGGTCTTGTTAAAGAACTGCTTACCCAACGAGGTCTTGGCATCGGGCGTCTTTGCCACCACGAGCAGACCACTGGTATCCTTATCGATGCGATGAACGAGTCCTACCTCAGGATCGTTCGGGTCATAGCTCTCCAGGTCTTTCAGGTGCCATGCAATGGCGTTCACCAATGTGCCGCTGAAATTTCCACATCCCGGATGTACGACCATGCCCGCAGGCTTGTTGATCACCATCAGGTCATCATCCTCATAAACCACGTCGAGCGGTATATCCTCCGGTTCGATGGTGGTATCATAATGCGGACGGTCGAGCATCAGGGTGATGATATCGCCTGCGCGAACCTTATAATTACTCTTTACCGGATGAGCATCCTTACCTTGCAAACGGTCATCGGCCGAGCTCACAAAGATAAAACCAGCATCTGCTGCCTTCTGGATACGGTTACGACTGGAGTGCGGCTGATGTTCCGACAGATACTTGTCGATACGGACAGGTACCTGCCCTTTATCCACCTCCATCCGGAAATGCTCATAGAGCTCATCATCTTCTTCTACGAAATCCATCATTCGACTATTTCTTCGAATTCATCGACATCTCCCTTCTGCATCAGCTTATACTCCGGCTCAATGTAGTCGATTTCTTCATCAGAACTATAGTGACCATTGCCAATCAACAAGGTGAGCGGATCATCGATAGAGACACGATCGCCCGTGGAGACCTTACGACCACGACAGAGGATGCCATAAACCCAGTCTTTCTCACCCTCAACTTGCTGAGGGGGCTCCAACTTGAAGCCGAGGGATACCAGTTTTGCTTCTGCTTCACGGTAACTGCTGTTGTCAACCACATCGGGAATCGCAAATGAGGGTGATGACGGTGAGTTGACGGTGACATAGATGGTGTGTCCAGGCTTGACCTTCACGCCAGGACCAGGATTCTGAACGAGGATACTGCCTGCTGGCAGTTTCTTGTTGTAGCCAGAATCGGTGACTACAACATAGAGCCCACGCTCTATCATCATCGTACGGACTTTCTCATATATCATGCCCTCGATCTTTGGCACTTCAACACCTTCACCGTGGCGTGTATAGATATCCAGTCCATACTTCACACCAAAAGCGAGCGCAACCACCACAAGCACCATGGCCAGGAGGTTGCCCCAAAGAAAACCACTTGAAAACTTACCGAAGAATTCCTTTGCTTCCATTTCTCTTCTAACTTTGGCTGCAAAGTTAGTGTAAAATTTCGATTTAGCGAAGAGAAAGCCAATTTATTTGCTTTCTTGAGCGTTAGAAATTTATCCAAAATGGGCGAAAAGGACTAAAAAAAACAGAAAGAAGCAGAGATTACACCCTACTTCTTTCTATTTTCACCAATTAAAACTTATGAACGAGCGGATTACTTTCCGTGATGCTCATCAGAAACCGTTAACTTCTTGCGGCCCTTAGCACGACGTGCAGCCAGAACGCGACGACCATTCTTGGTGGCCATTCTCTCACGGAAACCGTGCTTGTTCACGCGACGGCGATTGTGGGGTTGAAATGTTCTTTTCATTGCT
>CACZTJ010000063.1 GCA_902784065.1 uncultured Prevotellaceae bacterium
AGTGATTAGTAAAGAGACGATAGGTTTCCATCATGGGAAACATCTGCAGGCGTATGTGGATAATCTCAACAAACTGCTTCCAGACAGTGAGTATGAGAATATGGTTCTGGAGGAAATTGTGCGAAAGGCTCCGGCCGGGGCGGTCTTCAACAATGCGGGACAGATACTGAATCACGAGATGTATTTTGCGCAGTTTAAACCTGCCGGTGAGGCTGTTCAAGGCCCTGAGGGTGCGCTTGCTGCACAGATAGAGAAGCAGTGGGGTAGTGTGGAGGCTTTCAAGACTGAGTTCGAAGCAAAGGGCGTAGGACTGTTCGGCTCTGGCTGGGTATGGCTGTCGGCAGATGCTGATGGCAACTTGGTAATCACGCAGGAGCAAGGGGCTTCTAATCCTGTGGTGAAGGGTCTGAAGCCGCTACTGACCTTTGATGTCTGGGAGCATGCCTATTACCTGGACTATCAGAACCGCCGCGCTGCTCATCTCGCTGCCCTCTGGCAAATCATCGACTGGGAGGTTATTGAGAAACGCTATAAATATTAGGAGATAGAACTGTGTATAAACGGAAGAATCAATATGAATAGAATGATGGAAAGTCAGCCGAAGGGCTGGCTTTCATTCGTTTTAATAGCAAGGGAAACGAACACGATTGCAACGCCACACTCTCAAAGAGAGAATAGCACGGATGAGACGGATAATGAGATGTCTGACGTTTCGAATTTAGATACTGAGTTTTTTAGGTCTGAAATAATAGTTAACGTTAATTACCATGTAATTGACCATGTAATTAATCATGTAATTTATCATTAATTGAAGTTTTACTCTTTTCACGTTAATTGACCGTTAATTGGTCGTTAATTATTCAAGCCTTCTTTACACGCACTGTATGGGATGACGAACAGGAGAAGTGGTTCTTTTATGGGGTGTTTTGATGGTTTTGATATGTTAAAAAGGTTGTAATGTTATAACCGTTTGAATAATATTTTGTATCTTTGCAACCGAAACGGTGAGTTCGGAAATGGATGTTTCGATAGTTAAGTTGCAATAATTCAAAGGTTTATACAATGAGATTCTACGGCAGAGAACAAGAAATTGCCTTCTTGAGAGAGACTCGGAATATGGCTGAACGGGTGGCCCGCTTTACTGTGGTGACCGGCAGGAGACGTATCGGTAAAACAACACTGATTAGGGAGGCTTACAAGGATGAGCCTTTCGTGTATTTCTTTGTGTCCAGGAAGGCGGAATCGGACCTGTGCGAGGTGTATTTGGATGAGATCAGCGAGAAGTTGGCCATCCCCACACTGGGCAGCAGCAGGCACTTCAGCGAGATATTCCGATACCTGATGCAACTGTCGCAGACCCGGAGCTTCACGCTGGTGATTGACGAGTTTCAGGATTTCTTTAGAGTGAACAAGGCAGTGTACAGCGAAATGCAGGATATTTGGGATGAGTTTGAGAAGACATCGAAGATCAATTTGGTGGTGTGCGGCAGTATTTATTCGCTGATGCAGAAGATTTTCAAGCAAAAGAAGGAGCCTTTGTATGGAAGGAACACCGCAGAACTGAGGGTGAAGCCCTTCAAACCCTCGGTGCTGAAGCAGATTATGGCGGACGCCAAGCCCGGTTACAGCCAGGAGGACCTGCTGGCAATGTTCACCTTTACGGGTGGTGTGGCTAAATACGTGGGACAGTTGGTGGATGGCGGAGCGCTGGACAGGGATGCCATGATAAGGCACATTGTGAGCCCCAACTCGACATTCCTCAGCGAGGGCAAGAACAATCTGATAGAGGAGTTTGGCAAGGACTACGGCATCTATTTCTCCATTCTGTCGTGCATTGCCAGGGGCAAAAACACCCGCAGCGAGATTGAGGACGTGATAGGAAAGGAGGTGGGGGGATACCTGACCAACCTGGCCGAGGATTATGAGTTGATTAGCAAGCGGCAGCCCCTGTTTGAGAAAAGCGCCAACAAGAATGTGCGCTACGAGCTGGACGACGTGTTCTACAGTTTCTGGTTCCGCTTTATCTTCAAGTATAGCTACGTCATCGAGATTGAGAACTATGAAAAGCTGCAAGAGATTATTGGGCGCGACTACAGCACCTTCAGCGGACTGATGCTGGAACGATACTTCCATCGTGTGGCCATGGAGTCGGGCGAATTCACCCGTATTGGCCGCTGGTGGGACCGCAAGGGTGAGAACGAGATAGACATGATTGCGGAGGACGAGATTTCGGATAGCGTGACGTTCTGCGAAATCAAGCGTCAGGCAGATGAAATCAGCATCGGTGTGCTGAAGCAACGGGCAGAGGTGATGCTGCAGGCGACGCATGAGTTTAAGAAGTACGATATCTCGTACAAGGGCCTGTCGATGGAGGATATGTAGGTTTGTATATTTGCAACAGTTAAGTAATAGAAAAGAGCATGACGCAGGATGAAAGATGGAACACTGATGGTTCACGGTTAAAGGTTAATGGTTATGGATCAAGAAACGAGATGGTTGACAAGATACAATGAGGTGAAGAGCTTCATTGAGACGAACCACCGGAATCCGTCGAAGCATAGGATTGAGGAGCATGATATGCTGAACTGGGTGAAGGCAAATAGGAAGGCTCTTAATGCAGGAAAGATGAAGCCAGAGAGGGTAGGGACATTTAAGCAATTGCTTGAATTGATGGAGGTGTGTAAACGGAAGAATCAATATGAATAGAATGATGGAAGTCGGCCACAAGGCTGGCTTTCATTCTTCGTTCGACTTTCTATCTTTAAGTAGGAGAAAATGGGAAATGTTACGGCTTTGGAGCAAAAAAGATTCAAAATATCTGCTTTTTGCATCTTTAACGGTGAAAACAGAGAATATTTGAAAAAGAATTCGTAACTTTGCGGCCAAAGGCCGCGAAGCTGCTCATGCTCGGCCATTGAAACAAGTTTCATGGCCCTCACTTAACCGCAGCTTTGTCCCACGAAAACAATAAGATAGTAGCGTATGACACCACAACCTATTGACAATTATCGCCTGACGAGTCTCGAGGAACCCACCGAGGAGATGCTTGCCCAATTGATGCGTGAGGCTGCCGAGGAGGCACGCGAATCGAACCGTGTAGCAACAGAACGTTTCTTTGAGGAAATCAAACAGGCTGCAGCAGCCTATTAAAGTTATGAGTACAACTGACCATCGTCCCGTTCTCATCGTTATTGCAGGCCCCAATATACCGACGATATCCCTGAATGGGCGAAGACGCTGATAGATGTCTGAAGTATGAAGGACTATCCAGATAGGATGACGGCAGAGCAGGCGAGGAGGTTTGGCAAGGATGTGCTGAATATCGTCAGCCAGATTCCCCGTGGCAAGGTGACCACATATGGACATATTGCTGCATTGGCAGGGTGGCCCAGTCATTCGAGGATGGTGGGGAGAACATTGAGATATACGCCTGGAGCAGAGTTGTTGCCCTGTCATCGGGTGGTGAATAAAGAGGGGCGTACTGCCCCAGGGTGGTCTCGCCAGCGGACGTTACTTGAGGAAGAGGGCGTCCACTTTAAGCTCAATGGGCATGTGGATATGCAGCGACATCTGTGGGAACTGGAAGATGTCTGATGGCTGATGGAAGATGGAAGAGAGAAGAATGCTAAGTCCTGAGGGACATCCATTCTTTCCGCTCTGCATCTGACATCTTCTCGATGGCATAGCGGAGCATGGTGCGAGGCATTTCATGGGCATGCTGGCGAAGGAAATCGCGGAGGAGATCCATAGAGACGCGCTTACCCATCTCGCGAAGCATCCAGCCTACAGCCTTATGCATCAGGTCGTGAGGGTGATGCAGATGAATCTCAGCATATCGCAGGCACCATGATGGGTCACCTATTTGGGAGGTTTTCCAAGAACAGACAATGCTCATGCGCTGCTTCCAAAGGCAAGAGCTCTGAGCAAGCTCGTCTAATACCTTTATTTTATAGTCTTTACCACCTAGATTTGATGGCAAAAGCAACCAGTGACCAAGAATCTTGGGTGCAGAGAGGTCGACGAGGTCCCAATTATTCGCCTGCTCTGCATATTGGAGATACATGGTCAGAATCTCATCGCGTTGCTTGATGGCATCGAGATTGTTCTCTAACCGTTTGGTCGCCAGTTTCTCGAATTTCGCAACGAGAATCAGGAAACCACAGAGGCGAACCTCGTGCCAGCGGTTCAACAGCAACTCTGGCACTTCGCTCAAGGGAAAATCTTGAGTCACTTGCCGGACCACTTCACGGGTCTGGGGCACTTTCAGGCCCAAGAACTCATCACCCTCGCCATACTCGCCAGGGCCAGTCTTGAAGAACCCCATCAACACCTTCCGCTGCTCTTCGTTGCGAAGCGACTCCATGTATGTAATAATCTCCTGGGCTGTCATTCTTTTCATTGCCTTTGTTTTTTTTTAGCATGCAAATATACAAAAAAATCGGATTATCTGCAAATTTCTGTGTTTGGTTCTAAACAAAAACAATAAAAACCCCACTCATGATGGCTGTGGCCTACGCCCCAACGTACTGTTCTTCCAGCCTTGTGCCTAAGAGCAAGCTCTTGCACAGTCTAGAAGACCACTACGGTTTTGTTCCAAAACTCAGCCATCATGGTGGCAAAAACCTCGATTGTTATCACAATCTAAAAAACATTTTAACCTTAACGATAACAAAAACGAAAACTGTTTCCCTTGTTGGTCTCAGGGTATAGGGTTTTTCCTGTTTTTTTCTTTATAACATTCTGAAACTAATACAGGTATTTGCTAGTGACCTAAAAATTCTGGGAATATTGTGCGTTATTGAAAAAAATATATTATCTTTGCAGCATGAATTTAAAACAATAAGAGGTATTGGAATATCATATTTTATAACCAACAAAAAAAAGAGACTTATGAAAGAACTGAAAGGAACGAAGACTGAGCAGAACCTCAAGGAGGCTTTTGCAGGTGAGAGTATGGCACGCAACAAGTACACGTATTTTGCTTCGCGCGCCAAGAAGGATGGATTTGTACAGATTGCTGCCATCTTTGAGGAGACGGCTGCCAACGAGAAAGAGCATGCTAAGATGTGGTATAAGTACCTGAATGGTGGTAGCGTGAGTGACACCAAGGCGAATCTGGAGGATGCTGCCAATGGCGAGAACTTCGAGTGGACGGATATGTATGCCCGTATGGCTCAGGAGGCTCGTGAAGAGGGCTTCGACGAGATTGCTGCGAAGTTCGAACTGGTTGGTGCTATCGAGAAGCACCATGAGGAGCGCTACCGTAAGTTGCTGAAGAACATCGAAGATGCCATTGTCTTCTCACGTGAGGGTGATGTCATCTGGCAGTGCAGCAACTGCGGCCATATCGTCATTGGTAAGAAGGCCCCTGAGGTATGTCCTACGTGCGATCATCCGCAGAGCTACTTCCAGATTAAGGCGGAGAACTACTAGATTTGGGCTTACAATTGATAATTCATGAATATAGCAATTGTAGGAACGGGCTATGTAGGCCTGGTGAGCGGTACGTGCTTTGCCGAGATGGGTGCACACGTGACCTGCGTGGATGTGGACGTTGAGAAGATTCAGAAACTGAAGGATGGCATCATGCCCATCTACGAGCCAGGGTTGGAAGAGCTGGTGAAGCGTAACGTGGAATACGGACGCTTGCAGTTTACGACCGACCTGACAGAGGTGTTGGACGATGTGGAAGTGGTGTTCTCGGCAGTGGGTACACCGCCTGATGAGGACGGTAGCGCTGACCTGAAATATGTACTGGCCGTAGCCAAGCAGTTCGGTGAGAACATCAATAAGTACACCATCTTGGTGACAAAATCAACGGTGCCTGTGGGTACGGCAAAGAAGGTGAAGGCTGCTATTCAGGCAGAGTTGGATAAGCGTGGCGTAGTAGTGCCTTTTGATGTGGCATCGAACCCGGAATTCTTAAAGGAGGGTGCTGCCATCAAGGACTTTATGTCGCCCGACCGTGTGGTGGTTGGTACGGAGAGTGAGAAGGCCAAGGAGGTGATGACGCGTCTGTATAAGCCATTCTTGATCAATAACTTCCGTGTCATCTTTATGGATATTCCGTCGGCTGAGATGACGAAATATGCGGCTAATGCAATGCTGGCAACGCGTATCTCGTTTATGAACGACATCGCCAACCTGTGTGAGCGTGTTGGGGCTAATGTGGACTCGGTGCGTAAGGGTATCGGAACGGATACACGTATTGGTACGAAGTTCCTGTATGCAGGTTGTGGATATGGCGGAAGCTGTTTCCCGAAGGATGTGAAGGCACTGGTGCATACTGGTTTGGATAATGGCTATCATATGGAGGTCATCGAGGCAGTAGAACGTGTCAACGAGAAGCAGAAATCGATCGTGTATGACAAAATCATCAAGGCAGCAGGCAGCGTGAAGGGTAAGACTGTAGCCGTGGTGGGACTGGCGTTTAAGCCGGAGACTGACGACATGCGCGAAGCCCCTGCGTTGGTGGTGATTGAGAAGCTGCTGAAGGACGGTGCTACCGTGCGCGTATTTGACCCTGTAGCCATGGACGAGTGTAAGCGCAGAATAGGCGATGCAGTGGTATATACAAAGAATATGTATGATGCTGCCGATGGTGCTGATGTGTTTGCGCTGATGACCGAATGGCGCCAGTTCCGTATGCCATCATGGAACGTCATCCAGAAGGTGATGGCAGGCAATGTGGTGGTAGATGGCAGAAATATCTACGACCGTCAGGAACTGGAAGAGATGGGATTCGTATATACTCGTATCGGTGAGAAATAGGGATCCGGATTAAGGCGAGAAATTATTGATGAGAATCGGAGAGATACATAGTTGTCCGGAGTTGATGGACTACATCCAAGAGGTAGGGTTCCTGCCGTTGCTGGATAGTGGCATCAGGGGCTACTCGGCAGAGGATGTCGTTGATGAGGACAATCGGTATGTGGTATTCGACGATGGCGGTTGGGACTGGCCACTATGGAAGTGGAAGGGGCCCATCGTCACCGAGGGGCGCTGCGTATATGGTAAATTCTTTGCGGGCAAGGCTGGCTTTATCAGCAAGGACTGGTGGCCCGACCTGTGCAACTATCGTCGCGCTTCTAGACCTGCACCTGCGGAGGGCTCTATCGAAGAGGCTATCCTGCTGACATTGGCAGAGCAGGGGAGTCTGATCACACGCGAACTGCGGGCTGCCTGTGGCTTTGACGGTCCTAAGATGCGTAGCAAGTTTGATGGCTATGTGACGCGACTACAAATGGCCTGTCGCATCGTCACCGAGGACTTCGTATATCCCACCGACAAACATGGGCGCGAATATGGTTGGGGCTGGTCATTGCTCACAACACCAGAGTCGCTATTAGGACGCGACATGTGTCGATGCGAACGCACTCCGCAGGAGTCCTTCGAGCGGATGAAGGCACACCTTCGTCAGTTATTGCCCGAGGCCACGGAGAAACAGATAGAGAAGTTAATCAGGTGAATAGGCTATTTTCGTCAGATATTATTTGCATATAAATTTGGTTTTTCGCTCGACTTTTCGTAACTTTGCACGCGAATATTTAATATGAACTATGAATATTGTTAGCGATACCATTAAGTATATCGGTGTGGACGACCTCGACATCGATCTCTTTGAGAGTCAGTATGTGGTGCCCGAGGGCATGAGTTATAATTCCTTTCTGATTGATGATGAGAAGATTGCCATCATGGATACTGCCGACCGCAGAAAGGGCGAGGAGTGGAAGAAGAACCTGACAGCAGCCCTGAACGGTCGCCAGCCAGACTATCTGGTGGTTCACCACATGGAGCCCGACCACTCAGCACTCATTGCATGGGCCTTGGAGACTTATCCCGGTTTACAACTCGTTTGCAGCCCACAGGCAGTGAAGATGTTGCCAAACTTCTTTGATGGCTTCAACTTCGAGGATCGTGTAATGACTGTCAAGGAGGGCGACACCCTCACACTGGGTCAGCACACACTGCAGTTTATCGGTGCCGCTATGGTCCACTGGCCAGAGGTCATCATGAGCTACGACAGCAAGGATAAGGTACTGTTCTCGGCTGATGGTTTTGGTAAGTTCGGCGCACTGGTTAATGAAACCGACGACTGGGCTTGCGAGGCACGTCGCTACTACTTTAACATCTGTGGCAAGTATGGCGCACAGGTGCAGAGCGTCCTTAAAAAGGCTGCTGCCCTCGACATTCAGACCATCTGTCCGCTGCATGGTCCTGTGCTGAAAGGAGAACCCTTGGCCACAGCCCTGAAACTCTATGATACCTGGAGCAAGTACGAGCCCGAGAGCGAGGGCGTGCTGATTGCTTATGCCAGCATACATGGTGGTACGGCAGCTGCTGCTGAGCGTCTGGGTGAAATGCTTCGTGAGAAGGGCGCCAAGAAGGTCGTTGTCAGCGATTTGAGTCGTGAGGATATGGCTGAGGTCATCGAGGATGCTTTCCGTTATCCCACGATTGTCGTGGCTGCCTCGAGCTACGACGGTGGCGTGTTCCCCGTCATGCACGACTTCCTGTATCATCTGCAAATCAAGAACTACCAGAAGCGTCGCTTTGCTATCGTCGAGAACGGTAGTTGGGCACCCTCTGCCGGTCGCACCATGCGCACGATGATTGAGGCCCTGAAGGACTGCGAAATCGTAGAACCTATGGTCACCATCCGCTCACGCATGAAGGCTGCTGACGAGGCGCTGCTGGAGCAGTTGGCAGACAAGCTGGTGTCTTGAGCATAGAGACCACTCGGAAGACTAACAACAACATAACTAGCACTAACTTATTATCTTTATGAAAACTATTCTTATGATGATGCTTGCCGCGTGTGCGGTGAGCATCCCTGCTGAAGCAGGAAACTATCGTAACGTATTCGTCGAAATGGGCTACCAGCCTGCAGAGGTAGATGCCAAGGTGCAGGAGGTGTTTAACGATGTGTTTCGTGGTCCCAACAAGGTCTATTTCGAGGTTGGCGACACGTTAGGCTACGTCTCTGACGTCAAGAACCACGATGCCCGTACCGAGGGTATGTCCTACGGTATGATGATTGCTGTACAGTTTGGCGAGAAGGACATCTTTGACCGTCTGTGGCGCTGGAGCAAGAAGTATATGCAGCATCAGGAAGGACCCCGTGAGGGTTATTTCGCCTGGAGTTGCAAGACCGATGGCACGCGCAATGCTGAGGGTGCTGCCAGTGATGGTGAGCTGTATTACATCACCGCCTTGCTGTTTGCCTCCAACCGTTGGGGCGACCTGACAGGCATCAACTACAAGGCGGAGGCGCAGCACATCCTGAACAGCATACAGCCACGCGACTTTAAGGATGCACGTCCACCCAGACAGTTTCCTGGCATGCCGCCATCATCGGGTAAGATATTCTTGATTGACCCAGAGACGCGTCTGATTACCTTCACTCCCGACGGCTTTGGCCAGCGCTTTACCGACCCCAGTTATCATATTCCCGCTTTCTATGAGGTCTGGGCAAAATATGCAGATGATGGACGCGCTAACTATTGGCTGGACTGTGCTGCTAAGAGCCGTGCGTTCCTGCACAAGGCTACCGATGAGAAGACAGGCCTGAATCCCGATATGTGCAACTATGACGGCACTCTGTTGCAAGGCTGGGGTGGTCGTCGCAATGGTGGTTCTAATTTCCGTTACGACTCCTGGCGTGTACCCATGAATATAACCCTCGACTATGAGTGGAGTGGGGCAGATGCTGATTGGCAGCGTCAGTATGGTGAGAAGATTCAGAATTTCTTCTATGGTCAGGGTGTTGACACCTTCGTCGACCAATATCGCGTCGATGGTTCCTTGCCTGCCGACGATGAGATTCTCCAGGCTGGTGGTTTCCGTAAGTTGCGTCATAGCATCGGTCTTGTCAGCACCGTTGCTGCCGCCTCCATCCTCTGCCAGCATGCAAAGAAGAAGGAGTTTGTCGATGCCTTGTGGAAGGCTCGTCACGAACCCTTTGAAGATGGCTATTTCGATGCCTACTACGATGGTCTGCTGCGCCTCTTCGCTTTTATGCATCTGAGCGGCAAGTACCGTCTGATAGAGAAATAAGGAACATTTTTATCACAAGAAAAGCAGCGCATCCATTTCGGGTGCGCTGCTTTTTGTATGAATGGTGTGTCAGCGGGTAAACCGCTGACCACACTTTTTCTTAGTCTTCCCAATTCTCCTGAGACTTGCGGATGTAAGTCTTGTAGCGCAACTGGGCCATCTTCTGAGCCTCGGCGAAGAGTTCCTCGGCCTCGTTAGGATAAGCCTTCTTAACTGACAGGTAACGAACCTCACCAAGCAGGAAGTCGTGGAAGTTCTCCCAGTTAGGCTCCTTAGAGTCGAGAGAGAATGGGTTCTTGCCTTCCTCAGCCAGAGCGGGGTTGTAGCGCCACAGGTGCCAGTAACCGCACTCAACTGCCTTCTTCTCCTCGGCCTGGCTCTTACCCATACCGCCCTTGGCCTTCAGACCGTGGTTGATACATGGAGCGTAAGCGATGATGATGGAAGGTCCGTGCCAAGCCTCAGCCTCGCGGATAGCCTTGAGGGTCTGTGCGTGGTCGGCGCCCATAGCAATCTGAGCTACGTATACATAACCGTAAGTGGTAGCAATCATACCCAGATCCTTCTTGCGGATGCGCTTACCCTGAGCAGCGAACTGAGCGATAGCACCAAGAGGAGTAGCCTTAGAAGCCTGACCACCGGTGTTAGCACCCATAGCAATCTGAGCGACATATACATAACCGTAAGTAGTAGCAATCATACCGAGATCCTTCTTGCGGATGCGCTTACCCTGAGCAGCGAACTGAGCGATAGCACCAAGAGGTGTAGCCTTAGATGCCTGACCACCAGTGTTAGAGTAAACCTCAGTATCGAGCACGAGGATGTTAACGTCCTCACCAGAAGCGATGACGTGGTCGAGACCGCCGTAACCGATA
>CACZTJ010000064.1 GCA_902784065.1 uncultured Prevotellaceae bacterium
CAGTGGTAAACACGAATGAGAAAGCTACTGCTGCAAGTGTGCTCATGAGCATCTTCTTTGCATTAAAACTATTTGTCTTCATAACTTTAATCTTTTTAATTGTTAAACTTAATGTTTTTTATCTTGTCGTCTGTTTCCTTTCGACGATGCAAAGGTAAGGCGGTTTTCGGGGATAAACAAAAATTATGCGGACTTTTGACTGAGGTTATGGCGACACCAGCAGCAATTTGCGACAAATCGGCGACGAAACGGTGTGGACATGTCGCAAAAGCCCTCTGCTAGCGCGAGATGATGAGACCTCTCGACTTCGCTCGAGGTGACAGAGAAAAGAAGTGCTCGAGGTGACAGAGGAAGGAAATGCTCGAGGTGACAGAGGAAGGAAATGCTCGAAATGACAGAGGCGATGTCATCTCGACTAAGCACCACCCAATGTCATCTCGACTAAGCACCACCCAATGTCATCTCGACTAAGCGAAGCGCATGGAGAGATCTCAGGAGATCCCTCGACTACGCTCGGGATGACAGGGGGTGGCGGCGTTTAGTCGAGAAGGCAGGGGAGTTGAAATGATGTTGCCTTAATGATTATTAACAATCAAATCAATCCCAATTCAGATTCGAGAGGACATCAAAAGAGCCACCCTTTTGGGATGGCTCTTTTGATATGATCTTCTTCATCAGGTGTACCAAATAGATGGTATGGAATTGACTGAACCATTACTGCCATTCTTCATTTCGACAGTCTTTTTAATCTCTTGAGTTTCTTTTTTAGTTGACATAAGCGTTCTCCTCCCTCCTATGATGGTTTTCGCAAATATACAAAAATAATGCAATAGTTGGTTGGATTCAGCCTATTATTAAAGCTATTTTAACAAAATAATGCCTATTTCTGTATCTTTATTCACTTCATATCCAAATCTATCTTTGGGATGCGACCGTCTTTCTGTCGCTTAAACTCGCGGATGGCAGTGGTGCGTCGGAAACCATTGCCGCCCGAGGGGATGCCGTCGTGATAGAAGAGATACGACTTACCCTTGAAGTCGATCGTGCCGCCGTGAATCGTAAACGAGCCAGGCGACTCGTCGGTGATACGCCCTTCATAGTGCCAGGGACCGTGAATGCTCTTGGCTGTCGAGTAGGCCCAGTGCTCAGGCACGCCACCAGCTGCATATTCCAGGAAGTAGGTGTCACCGATCTTATAGATCCACGGTGCTTCCTCGAAACCAGTCTTCATCACCTTCTTATGAAGCTGGTAGTCCATCTTCAGACAACGGGGACCGAATTGTGCCTCGTCGTCCAGCATGGGGCGCATGTCGCAGATGCCGTTGTCGGCAAAGGTCGTGTCGATCGAGATCATATCCTCGTTCAACTTGGCATACCAGCAGCCGTTGTTACCCCAGAAGAGCCATGCCTGTCCGTCGTCATCGATAAACACCGTAGGATCGATAAAGCCCCAGTTGCCAGGAATCAGCGGTCGGCCGATGGGATCAGCCCAAGGTCCTTCCGGCCGGTCGGCAACAGCCACACCGATGCCATGCAGGTGCTTGGTAGTGTCTTCAGCAGCCACATACCAGTACCACTTCCCGTTGCGCTCGATGGCCTGTGAGGCCCAGGCGTTATCACCTTGCTTAGCCCACTTGAAGTTGGCAGTGCTCAGCACGATGCCATGATCCGTCCAGTGCTCCATGTCGGTGGTTGAGAAGAGCTGCCAGTCGGGCATACGGAAATAAGTAGCCGTATCCAGGTCGTGCCCAGTAAACACATAGAGTCGGTCGCCCGACACCACCGGGGCCGGATCGGGGTTATACATACGGTTGTTCACGCGCATCTGCGCCTGCAATGCCATAGCCAGCAGGAGCATCATTGTGGAAAGAATGATTTTTTTCATAATTACCGATATTTGAGGACAAAAGTACAACTTTATTTTGAAAGTCCCAAGTAAAGTCCATAAAAAGTTCAAAGTAATTAGTCCGTCCCTACGGACTACGAGTTCGATAGTTACGGACTGGGAGTCCGAACCCGACGGACTAAAAGTTTTCATTAATTGTATAGGAGGTGGGGGCGTTTGGCAAATGTCCCCAAGTTAACAATTTTGGGGTTAACCTCACTTAAACAACCGAAAAGCCTTTACACAAAGAGTTTGTAGCCAGTGAGGTTAGCTTTTTTAACCTCACTCAGACCTCACCTAAACCTCACTCAAGTCTTATTAGACCCATGATGGAAATAGTGAGGATCAAGTGAGGTTCGTGAGGTTACATCAAACCGATGGAAGAATCCCCCACCCTTGTCATCTCGACTAAGCGGAGCGCATGGAGAGATGACATGTCAGTCCTCTTTGACAATCGGATAGAGCTCGATGAACTCGCCTTGATGATTCTGGCCATCATTGATCAGTTCGGCGAATTTCTGGCCGACAGTCTCGATGTCGTGGAAACCAGGAAGGGCCATATTACCGTTCAGATCAGTGGTGGTAGGACCCGGGTGAACAGAGAAGATTTCCACAGGGGTATTCGCCTGCAGAAATTCGATAGCCATCACTCCCATCATGGCATTCTGCGCTGCCTTGCTGGCAACATAAGCTAGGGGATGCCAGTATGGACTGATCTCTGACGGAACAGTCACATTAGCGATACGACCCTGATTCTTGGCAATCAGCGGAATCAGTGCCTTAGTCAGTGCGAAGGTGCCGATGAAGTTCACATCGAGTGTCTCACGGATGACGCTGATCTCCGTATGTTCGCTATCCACACTCATATCGCCAGGAATACCGGCATTATTAACCAACAGCGTCAGCTCTGGGTATTTCGCATTGATCTCTTTGGCGGCCTTGTCAATGCCATCGAGATCTTTCAGTTCGACATTCACCCACCCTAACACGTCGATGCCTTCAGCCTTCAATTCGCTGATAGCTTTTGTGGCGCGCTGCTCATCACGTGCGCCGATAATCACCTGCCAGCCACTCTGTCCGAGGTGCTTGGCGATTCCAAATCCGATGCCCTTATTGGCACCAGTTACTAAAACAATCTTTTTACTCATATTTACGTCCTATTAGTTTTGTTTGTTCGTATCGTTATGCTATTTCTGCAACCACCTCAATCTCCACCAATGCGCCTTTCGGCAGCGCCTTTACTGCGACGGCAGAACGGGCTGGATAAGGCTCTGAGAAGAACTCGGCATAGACAGCATTCATATCGGCAAAGTCATTCATATCGGCCATGAATACCGTAGTCTTTACTACGTTTCCCATTGTGAGGCCTGCTTCTTTGAGAATGGCCTGAACATTGGTTAGCGACTGGCGCGTCTGTTCCTTGATACCGCCCTCTACAAAACTGCCTGTGGCAGGATCGATGGGGATCTGTCCAGAGGTATAAACGAGATTTCCCACTTGGATGGCCTGACTATAAGGGCCGATGGCAGCGGGTGCCTTTTGTGTACTGATTGCTTTCATAAACCTAATTCGTTTTTATCAGGTGCAAAGATACTGTTTTTCTGGCAAACTCCGCACGATGGAGCGAGAAAAAGCGATAAAAATACCATACTCATGGTACGATATGGGATTTTATTCGTACCTTTGCAAGCAAAAGAAAATAGAAATGGCAAAAATAGATGCAATATTCAGGCGCTCAGAGTTATTGCTGGGCGAGGAAGCGATGGAACGGATAGCCCAGAAACGGGTGATTCTCTTCGGCGTGGGCGGCGTAGGGTCGTGGTGCGCTGAGAGCCTGGTGCGCTCTGGCATCAAGCACCTGACGATTGTTGACTCAGATCGTGTGGCCATCACCAACATCAATCGTCAGCTGATGGCAACGACGAATACCGTGGGACAGGTGAAAGTAGAAGCCCTAAAAGAGCGCCTGCTCAGCATTAACCCTTCAGCAGAAATAACAGCCCTACAAAAGATATTCTCGCAAGAGACAGCCGAGGAGTTTGACCTCGACACCTACGACTATATCATCGATGCCATCGACTCGCTGAAAGACAAGGCAGCCCTCATCCTTCTGGCTTGCCGCACTAAAGCAAAATTCTTCTCTTCGATGGGCGCAGCCTTGAAGATGGATCCCACACGCATCAAAGTAACGGAGTTCTGGAAAGTAGAGGGCGATCCCTTGGCACGCGCACTCCGCAAGAAATTTAAGGCTCTGAGTAAGCGAGAGAAGAGCGATGCTTGCATCAGCTCTTCAGAGCATGAAGAGGCTCGACCGAAGGTCAAGCCGCAGGTGCAGCATCCCGAGAAGAAATTCCAGGTAGTCTATAGCGACGAACTGCTTGAGAATCGTGGTTGTCCTGCGGAAGATGGCGAGGAACCGTCGCCCTTTAATAAACCTCAGACAAACGGTTCACTCGCCCATATCACTGCCATCTTCGGTTTCACACTCGCCGGATTAGTGATTCAGGACGCTGCGAGATGACAAGTGGGCGATTGAGGTGACAGAATCATATCTTTGAGACTTTGTTTCGAAGATAGGCAGCATCTCGAAATAAAAATAAATCACGATTTATTTTGCTTTTTACTCGATTTGGATAAATTTCTCACGCTCAAGAAAGCAAAATAATTTGTTTTCTCTTCGCTAAATCGAAATTTTGCACTATCTTTGCGCAGCAAAAAGTATAGTTCAATGAAAAATGGTTTCCTCATTGGGGGAGGTATTATATTCGCAGGACTGATGCTGCAACTGAGCGTCGGCTCTGTGGTGTGGGAGGCTTTTGCATGGCCTGCCAACGGAATTGTATTGGCGGGATTCCTGGCGATGATAGTCGCTGTGTTCCTATTGCGCAAGAAAGTTTATGCCTTCCGTTTTATCGGTAGTTATCAAGCGGCCATACCTGCACTGGTGTATGCTGTCGCACTGACAATCATCATGGGTCTGACACGGCAGACGACAAATGGCTCGTGGCTGAACAATATGCTGGCATTCTGGCCTTTTGTGCTGATTTATGTGTATGTGGCACTGATACTCGGCGAAGTGATCCTGCGCAGAGTGACGCATCTGACCAGCTGGCGGCGCGATCTGCCCTTCCTGCTGAACCATCTGGGACTTTTCCTCGCCATGACGACTGCCACGCTGGGCAATGCCGACATGCAGCGCTTGAGGATGATTACGGGGGTGGGAGAACCTGAATGGCGGGCTCTGACAGAGCAGGGAGTCGTCCGTGAGCTACCGCTGGCTATTGAGCTGAAGAAGTTTATCATGGAGACTTACGACGACGGCTCGCCTAAGCGCTTTGCTTCGGAGATACAGATCCTGACGAAGAGCGGCAAGAACATCGAAACCACCGTTGATGTGAACAAACCGGTGGAAGTAGAGGGTTGGAAGATCTACCAGTATGGCTACGACACGCAGATGGGGGCCATGAGTCAGATATCGATTCTTGAACTGGTAAGCGACCCGTGGTTGCCGCTGGTCTATACAGGTATCTACATGATGCTGGCAGGAGCGGTGTGTATGTTTATTCTTGGAGGGAGGAAACGCGTATGACCTGGGAGGAGTTTATATATTTTGCGATTGTAGCGGTGCTGCTGTGGGCTGTAGGAGCCTGGGCTGCCTGGAAAGAGAAGACAGTGGTGGCCTATTCATCAACTATCATCGGACTCGCTGTGTTCTTCAGCTTTATCCTGTTGATGTGGGTCTCGCTGGAGCGACCACCCTTGCGCACGATGGGTGAAACGCGCCTCTGGTACTCGTTCTTCCTGCCGCTGGCGGGTATCACCGTCTATTCGCGTTGGAAATACAAGTGGATCCTCTCGTTCTCAACGATATTGGCTCTGGTGTTTATCTGTGTGAACCTCTTTAAGCCTGAGATTCACTCCAAGACGCTGATGCCGGCTTTGCAGAGTCCTTGGTTTGCACCTCACGTGATCGTGTATATGTTTGCCTATGCGGTATTGGGGGCTTCGGCGGTGATGGCGTTATATCTGCTTTACTTCAAGAAGAAGACCATCGAGAAAGAAGAGTTTGAGATTGTGGATAATCTGGTGTATGTAGGTCTGGCTTTTATGACGATTGGCATGCTTTTCGGGGCGCTGTGGGCGAAGGAGGCCTGGGGGCACTACTGGTCGTGGGACCCCAAAGAGACGTGGGCAGCTATCACTTGGTTTGCGTACCTTATATATATACATTATAGACAGCTGCCGAATCAGAAGCCTCGTCTGGCGCTTTTCGTACTGCTGATCTCGTTTGTGTTGCTGCAGATGTGCTGGTGGGGCATCAACTACCTACCCTCTGCCCAAGGCTCCAGCGTACACACCTATAGTACCTAAAAAGAAATCCCACCGATTGGTGGGATTCTTTTGTGTTATTACTTTTTCTTCTTCGCTGTCGCGGCGACTGACTTTGGCTTTACCGGTGCTTTTACTGGTGCTGCGACGTAGGGTACCTGCTTCAACAGTACCCATGAGGCTTCAAGCGCCTTGTTCCTCAGATGCTCTGGATAATCGGGATTGTTCTTCAGGAAGTTCTCCACAATCAAAGCAGCCTCCCTACCCTTATGGCCATACATCAGCGCCTTCATCCAGTATTCGGGGAAGAACACATTACTGGTCTGCTGGATATACTCGAGTGACTTCAGGCTGGGCTCGATATAGCTGTTGCTCTGCGGCTCGAAGACATCGGAGTTGAGCAGCTTCAGGGTGTAGATGGCCCACGGCTCCTGGACACGGTTCTCAGGCTTCAACAGACTGTTGAACACGTTGGTACGCTCTACGGGATCAGGATTGCAGGCACGGCTGAGGTAGTCGAACTCCGCACGCTGATCGTCGGTGGTGAGACGGGCACGCTGGGTGCTGAGGATCTCCTGCCAACGTTTCGGGTGCATGATGGCCAGACGATAGGCGATGTTGTTATAGTCGTTCTCATTGAGCAAGGGGTCATTATGACGTCTCCAGATGGTCTCCAACTGCTGCAGTACCTCAGGCGAGGATGCCACATCGGTCATCATACGGATGACATACTGATGACACTCGTTGGACTTGTTCTCGCCCAACAGGTCCATCACACAGAGCTCCAAGGCAGCACGCTGCTCGATGGTCACATCACGCACGATCTTAAACATATGCTCGAGGGCCGTTGAAATGAGGAGCGGATTCTTCTCCTTACACATCAGACGGAAGAGCTCACCAAAGTGCGAGGGAGGCAACTTGCCCCTCAGATAGGCATCGTGGATTGACATCAACAGCGCGTAACGGTTTACATCATTACGGGTGGTAATGAGGCGCTTGGGCAACAGACTGATATACTCGTCATCGAGCGTGAAGCGGCCATAGCCACGACCATCGGTATTGGGCAGGATGCAGTCAGGCTTGCGCGACAGCTTAATGGCCATCACCGGCTGCTGCATGTCGACTTCGTAAGTCTGGCTCTTGCCCAGATCGTTAATCACACGCACCTGGAACTTCTCCGGCCAGAAGATACCACGGTTGTAAGGATCGGTCTGCTTGATGAGCAGTTGACCGGCCTGATAACTGGTATGGATATTGGGCATACCCTTCTGCTTGACCCAGACATCGCAAAACTGACGGATACTGAGATTGGGGGCCTCTTCAGCCAACATGTCCACAAGATCGTCCCATGAGGCATTACGGAACTGGTATTTCGCGAGGAACTTGTTCAGTGCATTCTGCAGCACGTCGGGACCCATCATATTCTCCAGCATACGCATCATGACTGCCGTCTTGTCGAAGATGATGTTATCGTAGAGCAGACTGGCGTGGTTGGCATTGGTCATCTCCATAGCGATGGGATGAGTACCCTCCGTACGGTCGGTAGCAATCGCCTCGGCCTGGTGGGTCTTAAGGAAGTTCAGGTCGAAACTGACCTGATCATACTGGCGATGGGTGATCTTTGAAGCCGCAAAGCTGGTGAACACCTCATAGGCCCAGATGTCGTCGAACCACTTCAGTGATACGAAATCGCCAAACCAGAGATGAGCAGTAGCATGGGCAATCAGCTCCATACGGTAGAGGGCATCCTCCTGGGTGTGGAACTTCTCAAGGAACATCAGACGGTCGTTGAACTGGATGGCCCCCGGGTGCTCCTGACCAAACAACTGGAAGTTGGGCAAGAGGGCTATTCCATACTCCTTAAAAGGACAGGCGATGCCTGTATAGCCTTCCATCCATTTGAGGGCGCTAGCAGCCTCATCGAAGATCTTATCGATCTGAGCCACCTTTTCAGGATCAGTCTCACGATAGAGCGCACGCATCGGATAGCTCTCACGCTTACCAGTCTTCTCGTAGAAGTTACCAGCCACGAAAGAATAAAGGAAAGTGGGCAGCGGACCGCTGGTGTCGCTGACCATCGTCTTCCAGCCTGATGGCACATTCAGCTTCGTCATGAACATAGCACGCAGGTCGGGCTGATCGAAGCAGGGGAACACGCTACGCGCCAGATCGGGCACGAAGATGGTGTAGAGGTAATCCTGATTACGGTTCAGGGCCTTGTCGAGACTGGTGAAGCTCAGTTCAAAACGGTTACTGCCCTCAACCACAAGATCCTTCGGAATGATTAGGTGCTCATTCTGATAGGCAGGCTCGAAGGCAATCTCCTTGAACTTAGTCTTTTTCTTATTCTTGGGAACAAGTGTCGTACAGGGGCCATTCAACTCACCCTGGAAGTCGAGGATGATGTCCTCTGCCTTCTTCACGTCGAAGCAGATGACGATACTACCCGTCACCTTCTCGTTCTGATTGGCAGGGATGTTGAACGTCAGGTCGTAGATGACGTTGCTGATGTTGGCCTTTCTGTGTTCGGCAAGTTCTTTGGTAACACCTCTTGAAAGTATCTGGGCATGAGCGCCAAGCACCATCATACACAGAACTGTCATAAGTAAAATCCTAATTTTCTTCATCTGATATCTTTTTTATCTATTAATTTATGTGTATCAATCGTTTTCAGTTTGTTTAGCCTTGAGATAGTCGGCGAAGATACGGGCAGCACTCTCGACCTTTGCAGCACAGGGGCGCGTCTTATAATATTCAGCCGTACGAGGCGATGCCTGATAGCTGTTGACAGCCTTCTCATATCCTTTTAAGCCTAAAATCTCGGCACAGATCAGACTGCCGTTCTCCTGCTTCGACTTGGCTAGCAGCTCCTGCACAACCTTATAACAGGCCGACTTACCCTCACGGTCGCTACCCTCTGTCTGTCCACAGTCCAGTCCTGTGAGCATCACGATACCTGAGACGGCTCCGCACATCATGCGCATCCGCCCTACGCCGCCACCGAATCCAGCAGCCACCTTCTTGGCCAACGTGTCGTCGAGGCCATACAAATCGGCAAATGCCGCCACCACACTCTGGCAACAGCCATAGCCTGCCATAAAATTCTCTACGGCACGCTCTACGCGTTGATCTATCTCTTGATTTGTCATCATTTGCTATTTCGAGTTGCAAAAATACAAAAAAAGGGAGAATAAATTCTGCACTAAACTGATTTTTGATGTTAATAATATCTAAATAGAAAGAAGAACACTTGGAATGTTCGTGAAAAACGAGTAATTTTGTACGCTACAATTATGGATTATAATTCAAAAGAGGAAAAAAATTCATTTGTTTAACAACTAATTTATATTCTATTATCAATGATTTATTCTAAAGAAGTTGAGAACATGTGTAGCGTTTGTAAGGGCGCTTATCATGGACCTGCACCTATCCCCGAGGAGGGTAAATGGGTAGCAGTGAAGGAAATCAAGGAGATTTCTGGTTACACCCACGGTATTGGCTGGTGCGCACCTCAGCAGGGTGCCTGCAAGCTGAGCCTGAACGTGAAGGACGGCGTGATCCAGGAGGCTCTCGTCGAGACAATCGGTTGTACAGGTATGACTCACTCTGCCGCTATGGCCAGTGAGATCCTGCCCGGCAAGACCATTCTCGAGGCTCTGAACACTGACCTCGTTTGCGATGCTATCAACACCGCTATGCGCGAGCTGTTCCTGCAGATTGTTTACGGACGTACACAGAGTGCTTTCTCTGAGGGCGGTCTGCCTATCGGCGCTGGTCTGGAGGATCTGGGTAAGGGTCTGCGTTCACAGACCGGTACTCTCTATGGCACCGTTGCTAAGGGTACACGTTACCTGGAGCTGACTGAGGGTTACATCACCAAGCAGTATCTCGATGAGAACAATGAGGTTTGCGGTTACGAGTACGTACACCTTGGCAAGATGATGGAAGCCATCAAGAACGGTATGGATGCTAATGAGGCTCTGAAGAAGTTCACCGGTTCTTACGGTCGCCGTACCGAGGATCAGGGTGCAGTTAAGGCTATTGACCCACGTAAAGAATAAAGGAGGATACGACTATGATTAGAAAAGTACAGTTTGAGAGTCAGGAGCGCCGTATCAACCAGGTTCTTGCTGCTC
>CACZTJ010000065.1 GCA_902784065.1 uncultured Prevotellaceae bacterium
CGGAAGAGTGAAGTTGTCAAGAAGACCTTTACCAGCCACTACCATGAGACCAAGACCATCGATGTGGAACTGTTCACCTGGGAAAAACTTGACCGTGTGGATGATATCCGCAAGGAGTTCGGAATCTGATGCAAGACTCGATCTACGTAGAACCGCCCAGTATCGTCGCACTTGATTTAGTGCCACGGACACCAGCAAAGCCGCAGACACCTTATCAGGTGCTGCGGTTATTGCCTAAGGATGCTACCCCTGCCCAGCAGGACTCCGCCATCCAGGCGTGGTTCGCACCAGACGAGATCCATTATAGTGAGCGTCCTGACACACTTCATCTTCCTGGCGAGGCGATTCCACGAGACCTGAAGGACGTGAAGTTACCCACCTATTATCGAGAGAACTTCTTTTCGAACGATTCGCTCTATCATCCAGAGTTAGACGGGGGACGCTATGGTGTGGCAGGTGACCCCGTGCCTGAGACCTTGAGTAATGACAGCCTCATTTCGGGGCTGCTGATTCTCTGTTTCCTGGTGATGACATTCAGTTTCTCCAGAATCTCTGGTTTCATCGGCCGACAGGTGAAGGATTTCTTTTATGTACAGAGGGGTGAACACTCTGTGGCGGAGACGGGCGACGAAATCAATATTCAACTTGTCTTCTCGGTTATCACTTGTCTGACCTGCTCAATGCTGTATTATCTCTACGCAATTGCTACGGGAGGCGACACGTTCATCTTCTCGACAGAACACCTGCTGTTGGGGGTGATTTTCCTTGTCATGGTTGGCTATTTCCTGTTCAAGTTCCTTCTCTATTCCATCGTGAATACCATCATGTTTGACAGTTCGAGGAATAAAAAATTTCTTACATTGCTTATTTTCCTCATCTCGATGGAAGGGGTCTTGCTCTTCCCCGTCTTGCTGTTGCGCGCTTATTTCCAGTTTCCTATACAAAATGCCGCTATTTATACGTTTATAGTAGTGGTTTTAATCAAAATACTAACATTTTATAAGACTTATGTCATCTTTTTTTCTCAAAAAGCGCTTTATATGCAAATAATTTTGTACTTTTGCGCCCTTGAAATGGTGCCGCTGCTTTCACTTTGGGGTGGTTTGGCGGTTATTGTGAATCATTTGAGAGTAATTTTTTAAGACAGAGATGATAAAGAAGATTTTAGTCTCACAGCCCAGACCTGCCAGTGAGAAGTCGCCGTACTTTGACATTGCGAACAGATTTGAGGTTGAACTGGTGTTCCGTCCTTTTATCAAGGTGGAGGCTATCAGTGCGAAGGAGTTCCGTGCCCAAAAGGTCAGTATCCTTGACTATACGGCCATCGTGTTTACCTCACGTCATGCCATTGACCATTTCTTTAATATGGCCAAGGAGTTGCGTATCACTATTCCTGAGGATATGAAGTATTTCTGTGTCACAGAGACTATCGCCCTGTATATCCAGAAGTATGTGCAATATCGCAAGCGCAAGGTGTTCTTCGGCGAGACAGGCCGTGTGGACGATTTGATTCCTGCTATGGTGAAGCACAAGAACGAAAAGTATCTGGTGCCGATGAGTGATGTCCATAATGACAGTCTCTCGAATCTGCTGGAGTCTAAGAAACTCACCCACAGAGAGTGTGTGATGTATAAGACTGTCAGCAATGACTTCACCCCAGAGGAGATCAAGACCTTCGACTACGATATGCTGATATTCTTCAGTCCGTCGGGTATAGAGTCTTTGACGAAGAACTTCCCCAACTTCAAGCAAGGCGAGATAGCCATCGCCACCTTCGGTCCGGCAACGGCCAAGGCTGCCAAGGACGCAGGTCTGCGCCTGGACATTGAGGCACCCTCGGAGAAATATCCCTCGATGACGGGAGCCCTACTGCATTATCTCTTGGAGAAACAAGGTTAGCACGATGGCGGCGGCTCCTACCTTCAGGAAACGGGAGCGCATGGTAAGCAATCTGCTGATAGAGGCGCTCTTTGATAATGGCAACAGCCAGTCTGTTTCTGCCTTTCCCCTCAGAGCCGTATACCAGACTATTCAACGACGTAGTGGCCATGGACCTGCCCAACTCCTGATCAGTGTCCCTAAGAAGCGGTTCAAGCATGCTGTCGACAGAAATCGGGTGAAGCGGCAAATTCGTGAAGCGTATCGCCAGCACAAGCAACTGGTGTGGGAGCAAATGGCTGATCATCAGGAGATGCTGATAGGGCTTATCTGGCTCTCAGACAAACATTACCCAACCAAGGAAGTGGAAGAACGCGTGGTCAGAATCCTGCTGCGTATTGCGAAGGGTGGAAAGGTGAAAGGGTGAAGAATGCTGAAGCGGCTCTCTCACATATTGTCCTGGCTGTTGGTCCTACCTATACGGTTTTACCAGATATGCATATCCCCTCTGTTGGGACCTTCTTGCAGGTTTACGCCTACTTGTAGTGAATATGCAAAGCAAGCCATCATGAAGCATGGACCTGTCAAGGGCCTCGGACTGGCTATCTGGCGCATCTTGAGATGTAATCCTTGGGGAGGCAGTGGCTACGACCCTGTGCCGTAGGGGAATTAGTTTACAGTTGACGGTTTACAGTTTACAGATGATATGCTGGCAAGCCGTTCTGACTATAGAAGTAATCAACTGTAAACTGTAAACAGTGAACAGTAAACAAATAATATATATAATAAGGTATGAAGAACTTTATTGAAGAACTGAAATGGCGCGGTATGCTGGCACAGATGATGCCCGGTACTGAGGAACTGCTCCAGAAGGAGATGGTGACCGCCTACTTGGGTACTGACCCTACGGCAGACTCTCTGCATATCGGACACCTCTGCGGTATTATGATGCTCCGTCATCTGCAGCGTTGTGGTCATCGTCCCGTTATTCTCGTGGGTGGCGCTACTGGTATGATTGGCGATCCTTCGGGAAAGTCACAGGAGCGTAATCTGCTGAACAACGAGACGCTCTATCACAATCAGGAGTGCATTAAGAAGCAGGTGGCGAAGTTCCTCGACTTCGAGTCAAAGGAACCGAATGCTGCCATCATGGTCAACAACTACGACTGGATGAAAGACTTCACTTTCCTCGATTTCGCTCGTGAGGTCGGTAAGCATATCACGGTGAACTATATGATGGCGAAGGAGAGCGTGCAGCAACGTCTGAATGGTACTGCCCGTGATGGACTTTCTTTCACCGAGTTCACCTATCAGTTGTTGCAGGGCTATGATTTCCTATATCTCTATCAGCATTATGGCGTGAAACTCCAGTTGGGTGGTAACGACCAGTGGGGTAACATGACAACAGGTACGGAACTGATTCGTCGTACACTCGGTAATGAAGTGGAGACCTTTGCCCTGACCTGTCCGCTGATTACGAAGTCGGACGGTAAGAAGTTTGGAAAGACGGAGAGTGGTAACATCTGGCTTGATCGCAATCGTACGACGCCCTATCGCTTCTATCAGTTCTGGCTGAACGTGAGCGACGAGGACGCTGAGCGTTATATCAAGATTTTCACCTCGCTTGACAAGGAAACCATTGATGCCCTCGTCGAGGAACACAAGCAGGATCCAGGCCGTCGTATCCTCCAGAAGCGTCTTGCTGAAGAAGTGACGGTGATGGTGCACTCAAAGGAAGACCTTGACATGGCTATCGAGGCTTCCAACATCCTGTTCGGTAAGTCGACGAAGGAGGCCTTGGAGAAACTTGACGAACAGACCTTCCTTGATGTGTTCGATGGCGTGGAGAAGCATGAAGTCTCTCGCGACCAGTTGGGTCAGCCTGCTATAGAACTACTGACCACGGTGGCTCCCGTCTTCCCATCGAAGGGTGAGATGCGTAAGATGGTGCAGGGTGGTGGCGTCTCTCTGAACAAGGAGAAACTCACCGACCAGAATCGCGAGATTACAGCCGATGATCTCATCGACGGTAAGTATCTGCTGGCCCAAAAAGGCAAGAAAAATTATTATTTGCTGATTGTCAAATAAGATTAGTTGGTAAATATTTGGCGATTAGCCAAATATTTACTAACTTTGCACCCGCATATTGGACGATGGTGTAATGGTAACACTACAGGTTTTGGTTCTGTCATTCCCGGTTCGAATCCGAGTCGTCCAACTTTTCTTCTTCACTACGTAAACCTTTACAGGCCTTTTTTGCACAAAGGGCTTGTTTTTTTCAATTTATATTTGTATCTTTGCAACCAAATATAAGATTAACTTCTAAAACAAAACAATTATGACAAATCTATTTTCATTGGAAGGTAAGAACGCCTGGATCACTGGCGCATCTTACGGTATTGGCTTTAACATCGCCAAGGCTTTTGTGGCTGCTGGTATCAAGAACATCATCTTCAACGACATCAATGAGGCAGCACTCGAGCGCGGACTGGCCAACTATAAAGAGGCTGGCATCGAGAACGTGAAGGGTTATGTATGTGACGTAACGAAGGAAGATGACGTGAAGGCTCTCGTGGAGAAGATTCATGCAGAGGTTGGTCAGATAGACATTCTGGTGAATAACGCTGGTATCATCAAGCGTATCCCGATGCACGAGATGAAGCGTGCAGAGTTCCAGCAGGTCATCGATATCGATCTCGTAGGACCATTCATTGTCAGTTCTGCTGTTCTGCCTGAGATGATGGAGCGCAAGGAGGGAAAAATCATCAATATCTGCTCGATGATGTCTGAGTTGGGTCGTGAGACCGTCAGCGCTTATGCTGCCGCTAAGGGTGGTTTGAAGATGCTTACACGTAACATCTGCTCAGAGTATGGTGAATACAACATCCAGTGTAATGGTATCGGACCGGGCTACATCGCTACCCCGCAGACGGCTCCTCTCCGCGAGCGTCAGCCAGACGGCAGCCGCCATCCGTTCGACAGTTTTATCTGTGCCAAGACACCCGCAGGCCGCTGGCTCGATCCCTCTGAACTTGGTGGACCAGCCGTGTTCCTTGCTTCTCACGCTTCCGATGCCGTCAACGGTCATGTGCTTTATGTCGATGGTGGTATCCTTGCCTACATCGGTAAGCAGCCAAAGTAATATGAACAGGTTTTTCTTTATTTGTCTGACACTGGTCCTTACAATGTGGGCTAGTGCTCAGACAAATTATCGTTCTGAGGTGTGGTCGCCTGATAATGGTGACGGAACCTATACCAACCCTGTAATCAATGCTGACTACAGCGACCCCGACGTTTGTGTCGGAGCCAGTGGCGAGGACTATTATCTGACCGCTTCGTCATTCAACTGCGTTCCAGGCCTGCCAATCCTGCATTCCAGGGATTTGGTGAACTGGGAGATTGTCAATTATGCATTGACCTCGCTCTATGAGGGTGATGCGCAGTTGGAGAAACATTTCAGTACACCCCAGCACGGCAATGGCGTATGGGCTCCTTCCATCCGCTATCACGATGGCTGGTACTATATCTATTGGGGAGACCCTGACTTTGGCGTCTATATGGTGAAGACACAGGATCCTGCGGGCCGTTGGGAGAAGCCTGTCTGTGTTATCAAGGGGCAAGGCTATATCGATACGACACCGCTTTGGGACGAGGATGGCCGCTGCTATCTGGTAAACGGTTGGGCGAACTCACGCGCTAAGTTTGCTTCGGTATTGACGGTACGCGAGATGAGTGCCGATGGTACGAGAGCCATCGGGCAGCCTGTCATAGTCTTCGATGGTAATGGTACGGAGAATCGTACCTGTGAAGGCCCGAAATTCTATAAGCGAGACGGTTGGTATTGGATTATGTGTCCGGCAGGTGGTGTGCCTACGGGTTTCCAACTTGCCATGCGCTCGAAGTCACCATATGGCCCTTATGAACATAAGATTGTGCTGGCCCAAGGTAAGACCAACATCAATGGCCCTCATCAGGGCGCTTGGGTTCACACGAAATATGGGGAAGATTGGTTCCTGCATTTTCAGGATAAGGAGGCTTACGGCCGTGTTGTGCATCTGAATCCTGTTGACTGGACAACGGGCTGGCCCATCATGGGCAAAAATGGCGAACCTGTCACCGCTTACAGAAAACCCAAGAGCAATAGCACGGCAATCATAAACCCTGTGGAGAGTGATGAGTTCAACGTGCCGATGATGGGTAAACAGTGGGAGTGGCACGCCAACTACGATGAGAAATATGGTGTGCCTACTGCTTTCGGCACATTCCGTATCTACACCTATAAACTATCTGAGGGTTGGAAGAACTTTTGGGAAGTTCCCAACCTGTTATTGCAGAAGACGCCAGCCGATGCGTTCACCGTCACCACGAAGATTCGTATGACATCGAAGGCCGACGGACAGTTTGGTGGTTTGATCATGATGGGTCTCGACTACTCAGCCTTGGTCGTTCGCAGGGTGGGCAGTATGTTCGAACTGGTTCAGATGACCTGCCATGCTGCTGATAAAGGTAATCCTCAGACAGAGCGTATCATTGCTTCCCTGAAGCCTACTGCAGAAGACCAGATCGACTACAAGCCGGGAATTCATGAAGACATCTATTTACGCCTTACGGTCAATGACTCCAAGGTAAGGTTTGCCTGGAGCCAGAATGGCAAGAAATTTACCGAATGTGGTGATGTGTTCCAGATGAAGGAGGGTAAGTGGATTGGTGCAAAGTTCGGCTTCGTTGCCGCTGAGACGGATCCTAAATGTGACCGTGGTTGGGTAGATGCCGACTGGATCAGAGTGACGAAGTAGTTGTAAAATAAATGTAAAAAATAACGTGGAGGCTTCAAGCGAAGTCTCCACGTATTTTTATTTTACAATTTTGATTATTTGATTGCGTCGGCGAGTTCAACACCAGCCTTGAACTTTGCCACTTTCTTGGCAGCGATAGAGATCTTCTGCTTGGTAGCGGGGTTGATACCCTCACGAGCAGGGCGCTCGCTTACGCTAAATGTACCGAAACCAACAAGGGCGATTTTGTCACCAGCCACGAGTGCATCCTTAATTGCTGCAACTGTAGCGTCAAGAGCCTTCTTTGCGTCTACCTTTGAGAGACCAGCGCCTGCTGCAATCTTCTCTACCAATTCTGTTTTGTTCATAATTTTTAAATTTAAATAAATTATTAATAGTAATAAAACTAAAGTATAGCCGAATTTCTTGGCAAATATAGTGCAAAGTATTTAAAGAAACAACAAAAAAAGAGAAAAAATTGCTTTTTTAATAAAAAAAAATAGTATTAACCTCATTTTTAGGACTAAAACGAGATATTTTTCGTAATTTTGCAGCGGATTTGTGCATCGGCACTGCCTAAAGTGTAAATAGTATAATCGTAAATTAGTAAATCGTCAATCAACATGATGTTCCGCATACCCCCTATCACAAAGAATCTGCTGATCATTAATCTGATCGCCTTCCTTGCCACGCTTGTCCTAGAACTGCGAGGAATCGATTTGAAAGACATCGGCGGACTTCATTTTTTCATGGCCAGTGATTTTCATTTTTACCAGTTGGTGACCTATCTCTTCCTGCATGCCAGTTTCATGCATATACTGTCTAATATGTTTGGTCTTTGGATGTTCGGTTGTGTGATAGAGAATGTCTGGGGACCGAAGAAGTTCCTTTTTTATTACATAACATGTGGTATTGGAGCCGGTCTGTTGCAGGAACTGGCACAGTTTGGCTCGTTCTATATGACTGTTGCTGAGCAGGTTCCCCAAGCGACCTTAGGTATGGTGTTGGAGTATGGTAGTCAGTATGCCTCTGCATTGAATGCCTGGACAACGATAGGTGCATCGGGAGCCGTCTATGCGGTGATTCTCGCCTTTGGTATGACGTTCCCCAACGAGCGGCTGTTCATCATCCCGTTCCCATTCCCCATCAAGGCAAAGTGGTTCGTGCTGGGTTATGTGGCTATAGAATTTTTCTCTGCTCTTGGTTCCTCTGGCGATGGTGTGGCACACACCGCCCACCTGGGTGGCATGCTCTTCGGCTACCTGATGATCCGTTACTGGAACAAGCATCCCAACGGAAGTTATGACCGTAGCCGCGGACAGCAGTTCTTTGAGAACCTGAAGCGAAATTTCGACCAGCGGCAGTATAACAGCCGCCAGAGCCAGCCACACATGCATGCCGAGCAGGGTGGTGGCGCGAGAGAGACTGACCAGGAGTATAATGCCCGGAAACATAAGAACCAGGAAGAGATAGATGCCATTCTCGACAAGATCCGTAAGAGTGGCTATGACAGTCTGACGAAAGAAGAGAAGAAGAAACTCTTCGATGCTAGCAATGAGCGATGATTAAGCAACTGAAGACTCTTACCATTAACATCTTCGCAGGAGCGAATGTGGCTACAGTGTTGCTGATGCTGGCAGCGGGCTATTCTGACCGCATCAGTCCGGTGTCCTTTCCATTGCTGTCGAATCTGGGTATGGTTTTCCCCATATTCCTGCTGGTGAACCTCGTGTTTATCTTCTTTTGGCTGACGTTCAAGTGGCGGAAAGTGTGGATCCCGATTGTGGGCTATCTGCTAGCCTTCCCCCCGATTTCCCTCTATATGCCGATGCACTCAACGCAGGAAGTACCCGAAGGGGCTATCAAGGTGCTGTCGTATAATGTCTGTTCCTACCTGGGGGTGGACGACTATAAGTCGGGAGCGGGCTTTGATACGATTTGTCCTTATCTGCTCAGGCAGGAGGCTGACATCGTCTGTCTGCAGGAGGATGTGGACACGTGGCGTCGCTATGTGTTCCGCAGCTATGAGAAGACCTATCCGTATAACGATACAATCTTCTTCAACCAGAATGATGAGTTTTTCAACGGTATGGGCATCCATACCCGTTTCCCCATCATCCGACGCGAGCGTATCCCCTATGAGTCTCGGGCCAACGGCTCTGTGGCGTGGTATCTGCAAGTGGGCCAGGACACGGTGCTGGTGATCAACAACCATCTGGAGTCGACGCATCTCTCGAAAGAGGAGCGTACGCGCTATGAGGACATGCTGAAGGGCAAGGTGCAGAGAGACACGGTCAGGCAGGAGTCGAAGTTGCTGCTGACGAAGCTGGGGCATGCCAATGCGCTGCGCGCCGTAGGGGCTGAGGCCGTCCACAAGTATATCGAGGCTCACAGCCAGTATCCCACCATCGTGTGCGGTGACTTCAACGACAACCCCATTTCCTACTCTCGCCATGAGATCGCCAAGGGGCTGACGGACTGTTTCGCGGAGACCGGAAGAGGACTCGGTTTGTCATATAATCGGAAAGGCTTCTATTTCCGGATTGACCACATTTTGTGCTCCGACCACTTCACGCCTTATAACTGTCAGGTGGATGACGAAATAGACGCCAGTGACCATTATCCTATCTATTGTTGGCTAAAATTAGTGCATAAACCTTAAAAAATGAACGAAAAACGCTCATATTTTTTTCCATTTCTGAAAAAATGTCTATATTTGCACGCTAAAAATGTACGCGAACAGAATATATATATAATAAATAACATCAAAAATCAAAATGCAAAACAAAGGAATTGTAAAAGTAATCGCAGTGCTTCTGATGCTCGTATGCTGCTTCTACCTCTCCTTCTCATTCGTGACACGCCACTACGAGAGTAAGGCTGCCGCTATGGGTGAGGAAGCAGGTGCGGAGTACCTCGACTCAATCAACAACGAGAAGGTCTATATGGGCGTCTACTCATTGAAGCAGTGCCGTGAGATGGAGATTGGCCTGGGTCTTGACCTGAAAGGCGGTATGAACGTAATCCTCGAGGTGTCTGTGCCCGATGTTGTCGACGTGCTCGCCGACCATAAACAGGACGCTGCCTACAAGAAAGCCATGGAACTGGCCAAGAAGGAAGAGGAAACCAGTCAGAACGACTTTATCTCCCTGTTCATTAAGTATTGGAAACAAGAAGGTAACGGCCGTCCCCTCGCCGCTATCTTCGCCACCCAGCAGATGAAGGGTAAGGTGAGCACCCAGAGCAGCGACTCTGAGGTCGAGGCTGCCCTCCGTACCGAGGTGGCATCGGCAGTCGACAACTCATTCAATGTCGTTCGTAACCGTATTGATAAGTTTGGCGTCGTTCAGCCCAATATCCAGAAACTCGAAGGTCAGAGTGGCCGTATCATGGTCGAGATGCCTGGTATCAAGGAGCCGGAGCGTGTGCGTAAACTCCTCCAGGGAAGTGCCAACCTCGAGTTCTGGGAGACCTACAACTCTCAGGAGATCACTCCGTTGCTGGCCCAGTTGAACCAGCGCTACGCTATCCAGGGTGGAGAGGTGATGGAGGAAGACACCACTGTTGCTGAGGCTGTCGCTGACACTTTAAAGGCTGTTGC
>CACZTJ010000066.1 GCA_902784065.1 uncultured Prevotellaceae bacterium
TAGAAAAGATTTGCAAGTAGGGATAACAGACGCAGTGGTGACACTCCGTTTTTCTCAGAAAAAGGTTTTTAGTTATTCATAGATTGTTGGCGCCGCCCTCGAGTCGTTGATGACCCTTGGACGGCTTTTTTTATGTCTATTTTTTTCTCACAACTTTCTTCTTGACAGGTTTCTTGGTCGCTTTCGGCTTCTCAGGCTGGGGCAGATCCTTGGTGACGGTAGCCTTCAGAATGCGGATGTCCTCCAGTGGACGATCGTTCTTGTCAGTCTCTACCCCTTGGATCTTCTCTACAACATCCAAGCCCTCAACCACTTCGCCAAACACGGTGTATTGCCCATCGAGGTGAGGCGTGCCTCCAATGGTCTTATACACCTCGATCATCTCAGGCGTGAGTTTTACAGTGCCCTGAGTGGCAGAGTCGAGCTTCTCTTGTACCTTAGCCAGTACGCGATCGTCAGTATAGATCTTTCCCCAGACGATATAGAACTGACAGGCTGACGAGCGGCGCTCTGGATTCACCTTCTCGCTTTCACGTGCCATCGCTACCACACCACGGCGGTGAAAGATTTGTGGCAAGCGGAACTCGGCCTCTGTGGTATAGTCGAAATCACCAGTACCCAACAGCTGTCCGGGTTTGGCGTGCTTGCTGTTGGTGTCGCCGCTCTGAATCATAAAGTCCTTGATGACACGATGAATGAGCAAAGAGTCGTAGAATCCCATCTTCGTGATTTTCAGGAAGTTGTCGCGCGTCAGTGGTGTCTCGTCATAAAGTGCGATACGGATATTTCCAGCGGTGGTCTCAAAGAGCACCTCAGTGTTCTTGGTCTGTGACCATACAGACAATAGTGAAAAGTGAACAGTGAATAATACAAGCAGGATTCTACGCATATTGGTAATCATTCTTTTGAATTCATAATATTCAGTTTCTCTGCCCAGCTCCCTTTGAACAGTCGGGCCAGGAAGATGATGCCGCGAAGGGTGAGTTCGATAGCCATAGCCGTCCACACACCTTTCAAACCGTATTTCGGTGCAAGACTTGCTGCCAGTGTCAGACGTACGAACCACATGGAACAAAGGCTGATGACGGCAGGGAACAACGTGTCGCCAGCACCGATGAACACACCGTTGACGACGATAGCAGCTGCAAACATCGGCTCTGCCCAAGCCTCAATACGTAGTGACTCGGCGCCAACAGCTATCACCTCCTCAACAGGTGACATGATGCTCATCAACTCTGGGGCAAAAATCCACATCAGCACACCCATCATCGTCATCACGGTGATTCCCAGTCCGACAGACATACTTGCAAAGGACCGCGTGAGCGCCTTCTGACCAGCACCGATGCCTTGTCCTACAAGGGTGGTGGCAGCTTCGGCGATGCCATAGCCAGGCATGTAGCAGAGACTCTCTACCGTGATAGCTAAAGAGTGGGCGGCGATGGCAATGGTGCCAAGGGGAGCCACAATCAATGTAGTCACAATTTGAGCGCCACCCATCAACAAGTGCTGTAATCCCATAGGAGCACCAATTTTAAAGGCTGTGCTGACGGTGGTCTGTTTGGGGGTAAAGGAGCCCCAACGCCCTTTGAGTGAAAGCATCTCCGACTTCATCAGTAGGAAATAAAGCATCAGACAGGCTGTTACCAGCATCGCCAGACCTGTTCCAGCAGCAGCACCCATCACGCCCAAATCCATCACGTATATAAAGATGTAGTTGAACGCCACATCCATCAGACACATAGTGATATTCAGGATAGAAGGGATTTTCATATTGCCAGAGCACTTCAGCATAGAGCCGGCCAGACTTTCCATTTGGAAGAAGATGCCAGATAAGGAGATAATGGCAAAATAAAGTGTGGCGTCGCGGACAATTTCTGGGGTGCCTCCTAACCAGTAGGGGAGGAAAGGTGAGATACCAATGGCGATGGCAGAAATGACCACGGCCCAGATGAGACAGCAGGTCAACGACTGACGAAGCACGCGACGGGCCGCTTTGAAATCGCTGGCGCCAATGAAATGGGCCACCTGCACAGAGAATCCCAGCGAGGCTGCATGCGCCAGACCTCCCAGAAGCCACCCCGTGGACTCCACCAAGCCGATGGCTGCGGAAGCCTTGGCACCCAGATGCCCCACCATCGATGCATCGATGAAGAACATCACGGTAGCAGAGATCTGAGCTAGGATGCTGGGAACACTCAACTGAGTGATAAGTGCCAGCTTCTCGCGGCTCGTCATCAAGCGCCCTTCCCGGATATATGAGAGTAGCAGTTCGCTGTTCTTTACTTTCTTCATTTGAAAAAAAAAGCCTCGCAATCTGCGAGGCTTAACTGTTTGCTTATTTGCGAAGACCGAGGGCCTTAATGATTGCACGATAACGATTGATGTCGTTATTGTACAGGTACTTCAGCAACTTACGACGCTTACCAACGAGCATGGTCAGTGAACGGGCAGTGTTGTGGTCCTTGTGATTCTTCTTCAGGTGCTCTGTCAGGTGAGAGATACGATAGCTGAAGAGTGCGATCTGAGCCTCTGCAGAACCGGTATCTGTGGCGCTCTTGCCATACTGACCAAAGATTTCCTGCTTTTTTGCTTTGTCTAAATACATAATTTTAAATGTGATTAATTGTTTGTGCAATAACATCTTTCAGACGCGTTTACCTACCTAATCACTGGTGGTTTACGTCATCAAATGCTCCGGATTTTCCGAAATGCGGGTGCAAAGGTACAACTTTTCTGCCAAACCAACAAATATTTCCAAAAAAAGTTGTAACTTTGCAGCCGAATTTAATAATTCGCCTGCGAGAATGGGCTGCACTTCGGCAAAAAGCGAGCTTTCTGCACTCAGTTTGCACCATTCTTGTCAGCCGTTTTTATAATAATAGGTATGCAGGATATCAGAAATATAGCAATTATTGCGCATGTCGATCATGGTAAGACGACTTTGGTCGATAAGATGATGCTGGCTGGAAATCTCTTCCGTGAGGGACAGAATCTCAGCAATCAGGTGTTGGATGCTAACGATCTGGAGCGTGAGCGTGGTATCACCATCCTCTCGAAGAACGTGAGCATTAACTGGAAAGGAACCAAGATTAATATTATAGACACCCCGGGTCACTCCGATTTCGGTGGTGAGGTGGAGCGTGTGCTGAACATGGCAGACGGCTGTCTGTTGCTGGTGGATGCTTTCGAGGGACCGATGCCTCAGACGCGATTCGTGCTGCAGAAGGCACTCCAGATCGGACTGAAGCCTATCGTGGTGGTCAACAAGGTGGATAAGCCAAACTGTCGTCCGGAAGAGGTCTATGAAATGGTGTTCGACCTGATGTTCTCGCTAAATGCCACAGAGGATCAGCTCGACTTCCCCGTCGTCTATGGTTCCGCCAAGAACGGTTGGATGGGTGAAGACTGGAAGAATCCCACGGATAATATCACTTATCTGCTCGATAAGATTGTGGAGGTGATTCCTGCTCCAAAGCAGATAGAGGGTACCCCTCAGATGCTCATTACATCTCTCGACTATTCAAGCTATCAGGGTCGTATCGCCGTGGGGCGTGTGCATCGTGGTACGCTGAAAGATGGCATGCAAGTGACGATTGCCCATCGCGACGGTAAGATGGAGAAGACGAAGATTAAGGAACTGCATACCTTCGACGGTATGGGTCATGCTCGTACAGACGCAGTGGATTGCGGTGATATCTGTGCCGTTATCGGACTGGAGAAGTTTGAGATTGGTGACACCATCTGCGACCTTGAGAATCCTGAGCCCCTGCCTCCTATTGCTATCGACGAGCCGACGATGTCGATGCTCTTTACCATTAACGACTCGCCTTTCTTTGGTAAGGAAGGAAAGTTTGTCACTTCACGTCATATCAACGACCGTCTGGAGAAGGAACTTGAGAAGAACCTTGCCCTGAGAGTGGAGCCGTTTGAGGACTCTACCGATAAGTGGGTCGTCTCTGGCCGTGGCGTGCTGCATCTCTCTGTGCTGGTGGAGACCATGCGCCGTGAGGGTTATGAGTTGCAGGTGGGTCAGCCTCAGGTGATCTATAAGGAGATCAACGGTGTGAAGCATGAACCTGTTGAGGAACTGACGATCAACGTACCCGAGGAGTTCTCTTCGAAGATGATAGATATGGTAACCCGCCGTAAGGGTGAGATGACTTCTATGGAGAGTCAGGGTGAACGCGTGAATATCGAGTTTGATATCCCCTCACGTGGTATCATCGGTCTGCGTACCAATGTGCTTACGGCTAGTCAGGGTGAGGCTATCATGGCGCACCGCTTTAAGGAGTATCAGCCGTATAAGGGAGAGATTGAGCGTCGCGTGAACGGTTCGATGATATCCATGGATACGGGTAATGCTTTTGCCTATGCCATCGACAAGCTGCAGGATCGTGGTAAGTTCTTCATCGATCCGGGTGAGGATGTCTATATGGGTCAGGTCGTTGGTGAGCACGTGCATGACAACGATCTTGTGGTGAACGTGTGTAAGGCGAAGCAGCTCACCAACGTGCGTGCTTCTGGTACAGATGAGAAGGCGCGTATCATTCCGAAGACGGTGATGAGTCTGGAGGAGTGTCTGGAGTATATCAAGCAGGATGAGTTGGTGGAGGTCACCCCGAAGTCCATGCGTATGCGTAAGATCATCCTCGATCACGATCAGCGTAAAAAGGCTGCGATAAAGCGAGAGTAGAGCGATGCTTGCACCAGCTCTACCGAGCGTGAGCAGGCTCGACCAAAGGTCAAGGCTGCGATAAAGCGAGAATAATAATCCCCGCCACGTGGCGGGGATTATTGTTTTTATGCATCGGCGAAGGTCTTACCGTCTTCGAGAGTAATCTGGAGTTTGGTATATTCGCAGTGGAAATCGTTTTGCAGGCGATCCAGATAACGGGCACTTTCCCATTTGCACATCGGGAGGTCGTGAAGCAGGTAGTTGCCGCAAGCCTCAGGACGGGTGGCAGGCACTTCCGTCTGTGTGAGGATCCACTGAAGGCACTCGATGGTGAGGCGGCGCATATCCTCTATGGTATAGGTACCTTGCATGATGATATACATGCCTGTGAGGCATCCCATAGGTCCCACATACACCACATCCTCCTTCGCTTCAGAATTACGGAACCATGTGGCCATCAGATGCTCCAGACTATGCATGGCAGCAGGGGCAACGGCAGGCTCTTGGTTGGGCTCCGTGATGCGCAGGTCGAAAGTCGTAAAACCTTTATCCTCGCGAGATACATAGATACCAGGCTTCAGACGGGTATGATCGATGGTGAAACTTTGTATCACTTCCATAATTATAAGCTTTCGATAAATGTCTTGGTGGTGAGGAACGATTTTTCAGCTACCGTGTCCCAGAAATTGTGGTACTGTGAGGCATCGGTATCGCGAAGTGGGAGGTCGCTGATGAGACGGAAGGAGATGAAGGGTACCTTGTAGATATGGCATACCTGTGCGATGGCGCACGACTCCATATCCACTGCCTTAGCCTCAGGGAAGTTACCGATAATCTCAAGCATCTTCTCCTTGGTATCGACAAACCAGTCGCCTGTGACGATGAGACCAGGTTTGGCTCCTGTCAGTTTGGCCTTCTCCAACAGGTAGGGGTCAGCCTGATACCTTGCAGGCAAGCCCTGCACCTGACCATAGACGGTGGTTTCATCAATGGCTTTTCCGCAATATACGTCGTGGTAAGTCAGTTCCGAGCTCACCACCACATCCTGCAGATTGATATCCTCACCATATCCACCTGCACAACCGCTGGAGATAATGCAATCGGGCTTGTACTGGCGGATCATCTCTACGGTCTGGATGGCGGCATTAACGGTGGCAATACCACTCTTCTGAAGAATCACCTTATCTTCGGGGAATAATGGACGGAGTTGCTTGAGCTCCTTGTCCATTGCAACGATCATTCCTATTTTCATTTCTTCTGTTTGATTTGATTAAAAATGACATAAACGAGCACTAACAATAAGAGGACGAAAGCAATGTATGCGATCGTCTCGGTCATATTGACCGACTTCGGGAAGAATGCCAGTTCTACCTGATGCTGACCTGGCGCGATGTTGATTGCACGCAGGATATAGTTCACACGTCCCAGTTCAACGGCTTCACCATCGACGGTAGCAGTCCATCCGGGATAGTAGATCTCTGAGAAGACCAGCACGCCGCCCTTGCCGCTATTCACATCATAGGTGAGGCGGTTGGGCTCATAACTGGTAATCTTTACGATGCTGGCAGTGTCCTGAACGGCAGCTTCGCCCAACTGTGCCTTGAACTTGGCATCAGCCACAGCCTGATGGCGCAGGTCGATCTTTCCTACAGCCTCTATCTCCTTGTTGGCATTATCCACATAAGTGATCTGATCAACAAACCATGCGTTGCCATAGACGTAGGGGTTCTGGATAGGTACCGTCTGTCCACCTTGAAGGGGGAAGATGAAGTACTTGGTATTGAGCATGTTAAGCACCGGACAGATGCTGTCGCCATTCACCTTCGTCATGTCACCCCCGGCTTCAGATACAGCACTGAACAATTGCTGCATCTCCGGATTGATATAAGCCTCAATCATCTCCTGATAACGACGTAGTTTGGCGGCATGATAGCCTCCGATGCTCTTATGATAGAATGAGGTCTCATTCTCGTTAAACGTATTCGAAGCCAGGTTCAGCACGCGATAGTCCAGACTCTCGTCGCGCAGGATCAACTCGTCGGTCTGTGTCTTGGCCTGAGGTGCCTCGCGCTCTTCCTTGGGCACAAACATCTCGTCGTTCAGGTAACGCTTGTTCACTGTCCACAGGTCAACCAGACAGAGCACCAGGATGATACCAACGGCATACTCCTTCTTCAGCTTACCGTAGGCTACAGATAACAGGATGCCTGTACCTACCAGGATGATGTAGAACGAACGCAGGCTGTCTGCCGTAAACACGGCCTCACGCATCTCTGTCAGGTTTGCTATCAGTGGCTGTATGTACTCGGCGGGGAGTGTCTGAATGGCTCGCAACTCACTTGAGGAGATAAAACTATCGAAGAATAGGGAAGGCATCAGCGAGAACAGCATGGCAATACCGCCTGTCAACAGGAACGAGATACCCACATATTTCATCCTCGGCTTCATCTGCTCCGGCTCATCAAACAGCTGCTTCAGCGCCAGCATCGCCAACAAGGGGATGGTAAACTCGGCAATCACTAAGATGGAGGCCACCGTGCGGAACTTCGCATACATGGGCACGTAGTCGATAAAGAAGTCGGTCAAACCCATGAAGTTTCGCCCCCATGAGAGCAGGATCGAGAGGATGGTGGCAGCCAGAAGAGCCCACTTCACAGGACCTTTTACGATGAAAAGTCCCAATACGAAGAGCATCATCACAAAGGCTCCTACATATACAGGTCCCGATGTGCCAGGCTGTTCACCCCAGTATTGTCCCAGCTGCTGATAGATAGGCACGAAGTCGTTATCAGCCTTCTCCATCGCCTTTTCGCTCTGGCTGAGTGGCATCGATGCACCGCCTTTGGTGTTGGGCACCAACAGGGTCCATGTCTCTCCGATACCATAGCTCCACTGGGTGATATAATCGCGCTCCAAACCGCTGCTGGTCTGGTTCTCACTGTTCTTCTTCACCAGTTCACTCTTACCACGCATCGACTCCTGGCTATACTGCCAGGTGTGATAGAGATTCGACAGGTTGATACAGAGACCGATAGCTGCACCTGCGATGCAGACGGCAGTGGCCTTGACAAAGCGTAGCAACTGTTTCTGTTGGATAGCCTCCACCAACCAGGCGATAACCAGGAACAGGATGATGAACAGATAATAGTAGGTCATCTGCACGTGGTTGGCATTGATCTCAAAGGCTGTGAAGACCGCCGTGAGCAACAAGCCCCACAGATACTTCCCCTTATAGGCGAGCACCAAGCCAGCGATCATCGGCGGCAGATAGGCCAGTGCCCATACCTTCCAGATATGACCTGCAGCGATAATTATCAGGAAATAGGTGGAGAAAGCCCAGATGATGGAGCCTAAGGCTGCCAGATGCTGACGGAAGTCGAAGGCACGCAGCAGGATATAGAAGCCCAGCAGATAGGCAAATACAAACCATACGTTCTCAGGCAGCCAGAGATGATAGGCATCCACAGCCTTCGTCAGCAGATTGGTAGAGCCATACGATGGTGCCATCTGGTAAGTAGGCATACCGCCAAAGAGGGCATTTGTCCAACGGCTGCGCTCACCCGTCTTCTGCAGATATTCGATACCCTCCTGACCAGCACCGCGTCCTGCAGAGGCATCGTGACGATAGAGAATGCGCCCCTCGATGTCGGCAGGGAAGAAATAGGCGAAGGCCAAGACGGCAAACAACAGCACTGCCAAAACATCAGGCAGGCATTTCTTTAATAATGTCATAACTTGCAAGTTTTCTAATTCAGTGTGCAAAGTTACAAATTTTTGAGTTTTCTCAAGGCATCTTCACGGATTTTTTGTATTTTTGCAGCAAATTATGGAAGAATCGATTATTACGAGTACGCAGAATGCGAAGGTGAAGCACGTGGTGGCGCTTCAGCAGAAATCGGCACAGCGTCGCAAGGAGGGTCTCTTTGTGGTGGAGGGGCGCCGTGAACTGATGCACTGTCTCGAAGCAGGCTATGAAGTGGCAGAATGCTTCGTGCTGGATAGGGTGGTGGAGTCAGATGGCTTAGAATTAAGTCGCATAGGGAATTCTATCACTGTGACGCCCCAGGTCTATGAGAAGATGGCTTATCGTGGCAGCACGGAGGGTGTGATCGCTGTGGTGCGTGAGAGGCAGTGCTCGTTGGAAGACCTGCAACTCAGCGCTTCTCCGCTCATCATCGTACTGGAGCGTGTCGAGAAGCCAGGCAATCTCGGTGCCGTGCTCCGTAGTGCCGATGCAGCAAAGGCCGATGCCGTCATCGTCTGCGATCCGTTGACCGACCTTTATAATCCCAATCTGATCCGTTCCAGTATAGGGGCGGTCTTCAGCGTGCCGTGTGTGGCGTGTGCCTCGGAGGATTGTATCGCCTTCCTGAAGGCGCGTGGCATCCAGATTCTGACCGCTCAGTTGCAGGATTCCAGTCTTTATTACGATACGGACATGCGACGTGGCACTGCCATTGTGATGGGAACGGAATCTACAGGTCTTACCGATCAGTGGCGTCAGGCCGCCGATGCACATATCCGTATTCCGATGTTAGGTCGGCTCGACTCCCTCAATGTCAGTGTCAGTGCTGCCATCCTTTTGTTTGAGGCTGTGCGCCAGCGTAATTGCGATAAATAGATTGATATGGATTTCCGTACGGTTGTTGAGGTCCCTTCACCTGCTTTTAAGATTGATGCCTGCGAATCATTGCTTTTCGTCGGCTCCTGTTTTGCCGATGCCATCGGTCAGCGTTTTCTAGAAGAGAAGTTCAGAGCTGTGGTCAATCCTTATGGTGTGATGTATAACCCCGCTTCGGTGCTGCATACCGTGCAGCGGCTGGTGGCAGATGCAGCAGATCTGAGATCTGTGAAGGTGGCCTTCCTCACATTAGGCACCAATCACGTGTATCGGCTGAAGGAGACGGGTGAGATTGTCGATAACTGTCAGAAGCGACCTCAGGCACTCTTTCAGGAAGAAGAGCTCTCGGTAGATGCGTGTGCCGACTATCTGCAACAGACCGTCGATCTGCTCCGGGCGCAGAATCCGGATATGCATATCGTTCTGACCGTCAGTCCCATCCGTTATCGTAAATACGGTTATCATGGTTCGCAGCTTTCCAAGGCCACTTTGCTGCTGGCAGTGGAAAAGGTGGATGCAGATTATTTCCCCGCCTATGAGATTGTGAACGACGAACTGCGCGACTATCGCTTCTATCAAGAAGATATGCGGCTGTCTATCTCAGTGAGGATGCCAAGCTGTTCCTGAAAGAGTGGGCACCCCTGAAAGCCGTGCTGAACCACAAGCCGTTCCATCCTGAATCGGAGGAATATCAGGCGTTGATAGATAAAACTATGTTAAAAGTCGCTGCATTGCAAAAAAAATACCCTAACTTTGCAGTATAAAACAAATACAAAAGAGAGAAATGAAATATTCCATCGAAAAGATCACAACACTCATTGGGGCGCGTCGTATTGGTGAAGCCGATGCCCAGATTGGTTGGTTGCTCACCGACAGCCGTTCCCTTTGTTTCCCTGAGGAGACCTTGTTCTTTGCCTTGAAGTCTGCCCGTAACGACGGTCATAAGTATATTGAAGACCTCTATCG
>CACZTJ010000067.1 GCA_902784065.1 uncultured Prevotellaceae bacterium
CCTCTGTTACTTAAGAACCGTCCCTCTGTTACTTAAGAACCGTCCCTCTGTTACTTAAGAACCGTCCCTCTGTTACTTAAGAACCGTCCCTCTGTTACTCTGACAAACGCAAATAATAGGCATTTTTCTTTGTCCTTTCGTATAATTTGCTTACTTTTGCACCGTTATGGCTATTGATTTGGAAAAATATACACTGGCCGTATGCGAGATAGCACGGCGGGCTGGGGCATATATCAGGGAGGAACGGCAGAAGTTCTCCCTTGAAAGCGTGGAGCGGAAGCATGCCCACGATTATGTGTCGTATGTGGATAAGGGCTCGGAAAAGCTGATAGTCAGCGCATTAAGGGAACTGTTGCCAGAGGCAGGCTTTATCACTGAAGAGGGCACTGCAGAAGTGAAAAGTGATGAAGTGAAAAGTGAAAAGTTGCTCTGGGTGGTGGATCCCCTTGATGGTACGACGAACTTTATTCATCAGTATGCTCCTTACGCAGTTAGCATCGCACTCTTGCAAGGGAAGACGGTTCTTATAGGTGTGGTCTATGAGATTTGTGCCGATGAGTGTTTCTATGCCTGGCAGGGTGGGGGCTCCTATATCAACGGGAAACCGCTGCGCGTCAGTTCACAGAAGATCCAAGATGCGCTGTTGTGTTTTCAGTTTCCTTACAATAGCGAGGCCTATAAGCCCGTGATCAAGCATCTGATAGATCAGTTCTATGGCAATGTTGGCAGCATCCGGGCTTGTGGCTCTGCTGCGATGGCACTTTGTCAGGTGGCTGCAGGCAGACTCGATGGTTATGCAGAACAGTATCTTGGGCAGTGGGACTTTATGGCTGGCAGTCTGATCGTAATGGAAGCAGGAGGTGTGGTGACGGATTATACTGGTTCCAGTGACTTTACACACGGAAACAGCGTTGTCGCCACCAATGGTGTGATACAACAGGATCTTTTGGGGGAGATCTCTCCATGCGCTTCTTGCGTCCCGTTGGTAGCAAGCGACCAGAGGTCGAGCGCGCTTGGTCGAGATGACAGAGGGGATTCTAAAAAAGAGAAGATATGAACGCAAAAGGAATATTGAAATACTTGAAGCAGATAGCGGCTCATAATAATCGAGCTTGGTATCTGGAACATAAGGCAGAGTATGATATTGTCAGGGCTGATTTTGAGCAGGGCATTGCTCAGGCGTTGGAACGTATCATTACGTTTGATCCAGAGGTGGCCCATCTGCAAGTGAAGGATTGTACCTACCGCTTTAATCGCGATACTCGTTTCTCACCTGACAAGTCTCCTTACAAGAACCATCTGGGTGCTTATATCTGTGCGAAAGGAAAGAAGGCGTTGCGAGGGGGCTATTATCTCCATCTGGAACCTGGACACTGCCTGTTGGCTGTGGGAAACTACTGGCTTCCGACAAATATTCTTACCTCTTGCCGTAATGAGATGATGGGAAATACGGATGCGTGGCTGCAGTGTGTGGAGAATGAGGCGTTTCTGCATTATTTTGCCGATACAGGTTCTATCACTATGAATGAGAGTTGGGGTCGGCCGCAGGGGTTTGGTCTGGAGAAGTTGAAGACTTGTCCTTCTGGTTTTCCACGAGACTGGCCATATGTGCGCTATCTGCGCCTGAAAGATTATTGTGCTTGGCATGCCGTACCTGACAGCTTTTTCGAGGGTGACGAGTGGCTCGACGAGATGGAACGCATCTTCCTGGCCGCTAAGCCCATGATGGACTTTATGAATGCCGTGATAGATGACTATGAATAATCCTCATCATCTTGTGGCTTATCGTCGAGTCATCATTGAAATATAAGATAAAAAGAAGTAAACTATGGCAGCAGGAAAGTGGATTGGAGGATTCGTAGGCTGGATGGCTGGTGGACCTTTAGGGGCTCTGGCTGGTTATTTGGTAGGTTCATTATTCGACTCTGTGCTTGATGGGGTGAATACACCTGAGAATTCAGGTACATGGGGCCCAGAATCTAACCGCTCATATCAATCGTTCAACGAGGCCTATCAACAGGCCTATCGCCAGCTACAGGCACAAGGTAATCGTAACAGTTTCCTCTTCTCATTGCTGGTACTCTCATCCTATATCATCAAGGCCGATGGCAAGGCGATGCACTCAGAGATGGAGCTCGTGCGCCAGATGCTGCGCCAGAATTTTGGCGATGGCGCTCTTGGGCAGGGTAATGAGATCCTCAACAGACTTTTCGAAGAGCAGAAGCGAGAGGGATGGCAACAGTTCAAACAGACCGTCCGTCAGTGTTGTGCACAGATCAACCAGCAGATGGACTACTCGCAGCGCCTTCAGTTGTTGAATTACCTGGTGATGGTGGCTCAAGCCGATGGCTCCGTACCCCAGAGTGAGATTACCGCCCTGAAGGAGTGCGCTGTTTGGATGGGTTTGCGCGAGACGGAGGTCGATTCGATGCTCCATCTTTCCGGCAATAGCCTCGAAGATGCCTATAAGGTGTTGGGCGTCAGTCCCAATGCCTCAGATGCAGAGGTCAAGAAAGCCTATCGCAAGCTCGCCCTCGAACATCATCCCGACAAGGTAGCAGCGCTTGGTGAAGATGTGCGTAAGGCCGCTGAAAAGAAATTCCAAGAGATCAACAATGCGAAAGAACGTATTTGGAAAGCCAGAGGACTGTAACCAGGTGTTGCTGCATGCCTGTTGTGCGCCTTGCTCCTCGGCGATTGTCGAGTGGCTGGTGCAGCATGATGTTCGGCCAACGATATTCTATTACAACCCAAATATCTGGCCGCGTGAGGAATATGAGATCCGAAAGAATGAGAGTAAGCGCCATGCGGAGAGCCTGGGTCTGACTTGGATTGATGGCGACTACGATCATGACCAGTGGCGACAGGATGTGTGTGGACTGGAGGATGAGCCTGAAAGAGGGCGACGCTGTGAACAGTGCTTTACCTTGCGCCTGACAGTGGCAGCCCGTAAGGCAAAGGAACTGGGACTACGCTACTTCACCACCACACTGGCATCAAGCCGCTGGAAGAGTCTGGAGCAGATAGAACGGGCAGGCCATCTGGCAGAGCAAGCGGTACCCGATACCATCTTCTGGGCTCAGAACTGGCGCAAGGGCGGACTCTATGAAAGACGAAATCAACTACTGAAAGAATTTGACTTCTATAACCAGCAATATTGCGGCTGTGAGTTTTCTTTTAGACAGAAGAACATAAGTACAAAGGAAGAGGCGGAATAAAAAGTCAGGAGAAAGTTTGTGAGTTTCATTTTTTTATTGTAATTTTGCGCCCCGAAAGTAGAATTCTAAATAAGAAAGCATCATTATGTCCAACACTAACACTTTCGTGGGTTCCAAAATCAAGGGACTCAGAGAAACGAAAAACCTCTCCATTGAGGAGGTCGCTGAGAGTACTGGTCTGTCGGTTGAGCAGATCAACAGTATTGAGAATGACCAGAACCTGCCTTCATTAGGCCCGCTGATCAAGATAGCCAGAGCACTGGGTGTGCGTCTGGGAACATTCATGGACGATAACGACGCCCTGGGGCCTGTGGTAACACGTGCTGCTGACCGTGAGCGTGAGAACAGCATCAGCTTCTCGAATGGTGCCACCGATGCCCGCAAGCACATGGAGTATCACCCCTTGGCCCAGCAGAAGGCTGGTCGCCACATGGAGCCGTTTATCATCGATATTAATCCCGAGACCACCCCGGAGTATAAGCTGTCTGCTCACGAAGGTGAGGAGTTCATCTACGTGATGGAGGGTGAAGTGGAAGTGGAATATGGCAAGGAGAAATATGCGCTGAAGGCGGGTGATTCAATCTACTACGATTCTATTGTGAAGCATCATCTGCATGGGGCTCCTGGTAAGTCGGCAAAAATCTTAGCATTAGTTTATATCCCCTTCTAATTTAGACAGAAGAACATAAGAACAAAATTTAGAATAGGATGACTGATATAAAATACGATATGGCGGGGAGACCACTGCCAAACAGAACATATCCTGCTGAGACGGGCTCGGAGGGATACAAGCTATGGGAACGTACACTCGGTCAGTGGCTGGAGTATTGGGCTGAGACCACTCCAGACAAGGAGTATATCGTTTATAGCGATCGTGACCTGCGATTCACCTGGAGTAAGTTCAACGAGCGTGTGGATAACCTCGCCAAGGGCTTGATTGCCATCGGGGTGAAGAAAGGCTATAACGTGGGTATCTGGGCCACGAACGTTCCCGATTGGTTGACCTTCCTCTATGCAACGGCCAAGATTGGTGCCGTGCTGGTAACGGTCAACACCAACTACAAGCAGAACGAACTGGAGTATCTGTGTAAGGACTCTGATATGCATACCCTCTGTATCACGGATGGTACATGGGATTGTAACTATGTGGATATGACCTACACGATGCTGCCAGAGCTGAAGAACTGCGAGCGCGGTCATCTGAACAGCGAGCGCTTCCCCCACATGAAGAACGTGGTGTTCATCGGTATGGAGAAGTATCGTGGTATGTATAACACGGCTGAGCTGTTGCTGTTGGGACAGAATGTGGAAGACGAGGAACTCGACGAGATGAAACGTCAGGTGAGCTGTTATGATGTCTGCAACATGCAATATACCTCTGGTACGACAGGCTTCCCCAAGGGTGTGATGCTGACTCACTTTGGTATCTCTAACGACGGATATTTCACAGGTGAGAATATGGGCTTTACACAGGATGACAAGCTCTGCGTCTGTGTGCCGCTGTTCCACTGCTTTGGTGTAGTGCTCGCCACGATGAACTGTCTGACACATGGTTGTACAGAGGTGATGGTTGAGAAATTCGATCCGCTGGTGGTATTGGCTTCTATTCATAAGGAGCGTTGTACCGCCGTCTATGGTGTGCCAACGATGTTTATCGCTGAGCTGAACCATCCGATGTTCTCGATGTTCGACCTGACTTGTCTGCGTACAGGTATCATGGCAGGCTCACTCTGTCCTGTGGAACTGATGAAACAGGTGTCGGAGAAAATGTATATGACCATCACCAGTGTGTATGGACTGACAGAGTCGTCGCCTGGTATGACCCAGACCTGTCTGAACGATACCTTTGAACAGCGTTGTACCACCGTAGGTCGCGACTATCCGTTTGTCGATGTGAAGGTGCTCGATCCTGAGACTGGTGAGGAGTGCCCCGTTGGCGTGCAGGGAGAGATGTGCTGCAAGGGCTTCAACGTGATGAAGGGTTACTATAAGAATCCTACAGCCACAGCTGAGGTGATCGACAAGAACGGTTATCTGCACTCAGGTGACCTGGGTGTGAAGGATGAACAGGGCTTCTATAAGATCACAGGCCGTATCAAGGATATGATCATCCGTGGTGGTGAGAACATCTATCCGCGTGAGATCGAGGAGTTCCTTTATCACATGCCTGGTATCCGTGATGTCCAGGTGGCAGCAGTTCCTTCAAAGAAATATGGTGAGGCAGTAGGTGCTTTCATCATCCTGGAAGAGGGTGTTAAGATGACACCGGAAGATGTACAGCTGTTCTGTCGTGGAAAGATTGCCCGCTATAAGATTCCGAAGTATGTGTTCTTTATCGATCAGTTCCCACTGACAGGCTCTGGTAAGATCCAGAAGTTCAAGCTGAAGGAAATGAGCCTCGAACTCTGCGAGAAGCTTGGAATAGTTGTAGAGTAGACATAGTATGATAAAGAGACATAGTAACAAAATTAAAAAAGACATAGTAACAAAATTAAAAAAGACATAGTAACAAAATAACAATTATCTTAGCGTGATTAAAAATATGTTAGTATGTTACTCTGTCTTTAAAAGATACTCTGTCTAAAAAGATATTCTGTATATGTTTGAGAATTTAAGTGATAGGTTAGAGAGATCGTTTAAGATCCTGAAAGGTGAGGGAAAGATTACGGAGATCAACGTTGCTGAGACGCTGAAAGATGTGCGTCGTGCACTGCTTGATGCCGATGTCAACTTCAAGGTGGCTAAGCAATTCACTGATACTGTGAAGCAGAAGGCGATGGGTATGAATGTGCTCACTGCCGTGAAGCCGAGTCAGTTGATGGTGAAGATCGTACACGACGAACTGGCTGACCTGATGGGCGGCAAGGCTGCTGAACTAAAGGTAGAAGGTCGTCCTGGTGCTCCTGCCATCATCCTGATGTCTGGTCTGCAGGGTTCTGGTAAGACCACCTTCAGTGGAAAGCTTGCCAACCTGCTGAAGACGCGTAACCACAAGAAGCCGTTGCTCGTGGCCTGTGACGTGTATCGTCCAGCTGCTATCCAACAGCTGCATGTAGTGGGAGAGAGTGTTGGCGTGCCTGTTTATTCGGAGCCTGATAATAAGAATGTGGTGGAGATTGCCAACCACGCCATTCAGGAGGCGAAAGCCAAGGCCTACGATGTGGTGATCGTGGATACTGCTGGTCGATTGGCTGTAGATGAGGAGATGATGAATGAGATTGAGACGTTGAAGAACGCCATCAATCCCGACGAGACGCTCTTCGTGGTGGATTCAATGACTGGTCAGGATGCTGTGAATACCGCCAAGGAATTCAACGATCGTCTGGACTTCGATGGTGTGGTACTGACCAAGCTCGATGGTGATACCCGTGGTGGTGCTGCCCTCTCTATCCGTACCGTTGTGACGAAGCCTATTAAGTTCGTAGGTACGGGTGAGAAGATGGAAGCTATCGACGTGTTCCATCCTGAGCGTATGGCTGACCGTATCCTCGGTATGGGTGATATCGTCTCTCTGGTGGAGCGTGCCCAGCAGCAGTTTGATGAGGAAGAGGCTAAGAAACTGGAGAAGAAGATCCGCAAGAACAAGTTCGACTTTGACGACTTCATGGGACAGATCCAGCAGATTAAGAAGATGGGTAACATCAAGGATCTGGCTGCGATGATTCCTGGTGTGGGCAAGCAGATCAAGGATCTCGACATCGACGACGATGCTTTCAAGGGTATCGAGGCTATCATCAACTCGATGACGCCCAAGGAGCGCGCTAATCCGGATATCATCAACCAGAGCCGCAGAAAGCGTATCGCAGCAGGTTCTGGTACAAAGATGGAGGATGTGAACCGCTTGATGAAGCAGTTTGACCAAACGCGTAAGATGATGCGTATGGTGACAGGCATGAACTCTTCAAAAATGGCTCAGATGGCCAATGCCATGAAAGCCATGAAAGGTGGCATGCCTAAATTCTAGACAGAAGAACAAATTATTAGACAGAAGAACAAAAGAACATAAAGGCTGCGCATAGAAAATATGTACTTATGTTCTTTCAGTCGCTACGCTTTGTGAAAGCGCTAAAGCGATTACTTATGTCAAAAAAGGAATAAAGATGCAACTGATTGATGGAAAAGCAACAGCAGCAGCGATTAAGGCTGAGATTGCTGAAGAGGTAAAAGAGATTGTTGCCCGTGGTGGCAAGCAGCCTCATCTGGCTGCGGTTCTCGTAGGTCACGATGGTGGCTCAGAGACGTATGTAAAGAATAAGGTGCTGGCCTGTGAGGCTTGCGGCTTCAAGTCAACACTCATTCGCTTTGAGGCTGACATCACGGAGGCAGAACTGCTGGCCTGTGTTGATCAGTTGAACAAGGATGACGATGTCGATGGCTTCATCGTGCAGTTGCCGTTGCCGAAGCATATCGATGAGCAGAAGATCATTGAGGCCATCGATTATCGTAAGGATGTAGATGGTTTCCATCCCATCAATGTTGGTCGTATGGCGATTGGTCTGCCTTGCTTCATCTCTGCCACGCCCCTTGGTATCATCACGCTCCTGAAGCGTTATAACATTGAGACCAGCGGAAAGAAATGCGTCATTCTGGGTCGTTCCAACATCGTTGGCAAGCCAATGGCTCAGCTGATGATGCAGAAACAGTATGGTGATGCCACCGTCACCGTTTGCCACTCTCGCTCTAAGACCTTGAAAGAGGAGTGCCGTGCAGCAGACATCATCATCGCTGCTATCGGACAGCCTGACTTCGTAACGGCCGATATGGTGAAGGAGGGAGCTGTGATAGTCGATGTAGGTACCACCCGTGTGCCTGATGCTTCAAAGAAGAGCGGCTTCCGTCTGAATGGTGATGTGAAGTTCGATGAGGTGGCTCCTAAGTGCAGTTATATCACACCTGTTCCTGGTGGCGTAGGACCGATGACCATCTGTTCGCTGATGAAGAATACCCTCGCCGCAGGCAAAAAAGAATATTATAAATGACGGCACAGGAGTGGTACGAACAAGGTAACGCCTTTCGGAAAGAGTCAAAATGGCATGAAGCCATCAACTGCTATATCCAGGCTATCGAACTGGATCCTGACAGTCCTGCTGTCGAGGCCAAGCGGATGCTTGACGACATCATGGCTTTCTACTGCAAGGATATGTATAATCCCTGAGCCCATCAAGGTTCAGGGATTATTTTTATAAAAAAAAGAAAAAAATCGCAATAATTATTGTATTGTTGCAAAAATATTACTATATTTGCCCTCGATAATAAACGAACCTAACTTTAAAACAATAAGCTTATGAAAAGATTAATCATTGCTTTAGCATTATTAGCGTGTATGAGTGCTGATGTCAGTGCTCAGGGATGGCTTAACAAACTCAAGGACAAAGCGGTACAGACCGTACAGGGAAAAGTGGAGGACAAAGTCGATCAGACCGTCAGCGATGGAATGGATCAGGTGCTTGACGGAAAATCATCTTCTTCTAAGAAAGATAAGAAGTCGAAGGATGCTGAAATGGCTGATGTCAGTGAAGCTGGTGATGCTACCCCCACTACAGGTACATCGTCTGACTTTAAGCGTGGTTCTGTTATCTTGTTCCAAGACGATGTGACAGCTGAACAGGTGGGCGAGTTCCCTTCCAAGTGGGATTTGTTCCAAGGTACTGTTGAAACCAAGACTCTGGGTGGTGTGAAGGCCATCAATCTGACTGACAATGCCCAAGTGCAGCCACTCATCGAGGAGCAGGGAGCCTATCTGCCAGAAGAGTTCACCATTGAATATGATTTCTACTACTGGCCCACCAATCAGGTTCCAGGGAATGATGGCATTGGACTAAACGATCTGAAGATGATCCTTGCCGTTACTAAGGACCGTTCTGACTTCCCAGGTGAAGGATATGATCAGGGTGAGCTGACTGCATTTGTCCTGAAACATGGTGTCTGTGATACCCAAGAGCATGGCTATTATTTTAATGGAAACAAGGAAGGTAGTTTTGACTATTCTTTCAAAAAAGGCTGGAACCATGTAGCACTGTCGTTCAACAAGCGCGCCCTGAAGGTTTATTTCAACGACAAGCGTGTGGTGAACCTGCCACGCGTTAACCAACCCACATGGCTGTGCTTCCAAGTACCCTTCGAATATATTAATCTCACATTTATCCGCAATGTCGTGATTGCCAAGGGTGCCGTTGAGCTCTATGACCGTAACGCCCAGAATGTTTCTGCAGTAGAGAAAGCCATTCAGGAGACCGGTAAGTTTGTGACCAACAATATCCTGTTTGATACAGGTAAGGCAACCCTGAAACAGGAGTCGATGATTGAGATTATGAGGGTGGCTGAATATATGAAGAAGAACCCGACGGCTCGTTTTGAAGTTCAGGGCCATACGGATAATCAGGGCTCTGACAAGATTAATGATCCCTTGTCACAGCAGCGTGCCGAAGCTATCGTCAAGGCATTGGAGGGTCTGGGTGTTGACGGCTTCAATCTGAAAGCTGTAGGTAAGGGCTCTCACGAACCTGTTGCCGATAACAGTACTGAGGAAGGTCGCGCCAAGAACCGTCGCGTAGAGTTCATCAAGAGATAAGCGTATGAAAAAGATACTGATGATGGTAGCAGCCATGATGCTGCTCAGTACGACAGAAACGAATGCCCAGGGATTTCTGAACAAAGTCGGGCGATGCCTCTAATCTGTCTATAGCTCAGGGAAGCGATATTATTCCCAAACGTAGGACTTCAACTGTTACATGGGATGGCGTGCTGACACCCAGCACAGCCTCTACGGCTGAGGCGCTGATGAATGAGTTGCCCCCATTGCCCTCTGCCGAGAAGATGGCAAAAAGCACGATGGAGGAACGTGATGCCTATGCCCAGAAGATCGCAGCAGTCGTGGTACGTGCCGATCAGTTACAGCGCGAACAGTCTGGTTGTTCTGATGCAGAGATGGAAGCCCTGCGCCAGAAATGGGAAGGTAAGATCCAGAATCAGTTTGGTCTGACCAAGGCCGAGTTGGCAATCCTCAACGATGAGAATGCCCCAGAATCGAAGAAGAAGCCAATCAAGGACAAAGTGATGGCAAAGGTTCTGGGAGGCGACGTCAACACGATGGATCTGGAGAAGTTCGAGAAGATGAGCGAGAAGGAGCAGGAGGCTTATATCAAAGCTCATCCGGAGTTTATCCAGCAGATGCAGAAGATGGCGATGAATGCCAGAAATTTTTCCAAGCAGACGCAGGACATGACCAAGGCCTTCAGTGGCTATGAGGCTCAGGTGGGCCGACTGACCAACAACTATCAGCAACAGATGAAGGCGGAGACCCAGCACGACTATAGTGCCATCGGCAAGAGGTATGAGGGTAAATTGCAGAAGATCTATGGTCAGATCTGTATTGAGGATGATCCCAATAAGATTGATGCCCTTTATGCGGATGCTGATCAGCTGCTCTATAACTACCGTCTGGAGGCGGCTAAGGAATATCGGGCCTCCCTGCAGCGACAGATTGCGAATGTGAAGCAATATGCGGAAGAGTTCAACAGACTGTCACAGCGTCTGGTCGATCTTGGCGAACTGCCTCAGTGCGCTGTTGGCCGTACAGACCTGAATGCTGTTATCATGACGGGGTGTTTGCTCGATGATGCTTATAAGGAGTTGCCGGATATCATACCATTAAGAGGCTTCTGTCCGGAGACCATTTATGAACTGCCCAGTGGCTGGCGCTTTGCAACATGGGAGTGCCGCAGCTTCCAGAACGTCAGCAAAGTGTCTTGCGAGTGGCCGTTTTTGGCTGTGCGTGAGAAGGGTGATGAGATGGAATACGGCGTTTTGGATTGTAACAACTTCCGCACCATCAGCGAGTCAGAGCTTGAGAGCATCAATAAAAAGGTGGATCAGCGTCTGAAGCAGAATCCAAGCAAACCGCCCTATGGTGTCTATAAGAGCCGTAGTGGCAAGCGACAGGTGGAGTACAGTCAGACGGGTGAGCTCATCATCAACGGCATGACTTCCTGTACACCGATTGCATTTGAGAATAAGACTGACCGTTTAGAGTGGGTGATGATAGATGACAACAAGATCGTGAAGTGCACCTATAAACTCTGAAATGACAAACGTGAGACAATGCTTAATGCTGTGCATACTGCTCTTAACAGGCAGTGGCACAGCTTTTTCAGTTAACTACCCCAAAGCGTTTGGCGACGACTGGACATCAGCGGCGCAGTTCGTCCATGAGCATCATGCGGCGTGGAAACCTCTTTTTGAGGAATTTGGCGTGGATGCCCGTCTGGCTGAGGCGATAGTCTTTCCAGAACTGATCCGTTATTCCAGATGGCAGGATGAGATAGAGACGGCTGCCGTCAACGGACTCTATGTGCTGCAAGGCACATCAGGCGCCAACTTCTCAATAGGTCGCTTTCAGATGAAGCCCTCCTTCGCTGAGGAGGTGGAAGCGGCCTGGAACCAGTCGGCTCTCGCCAAGGAATACGGGTTTGTGTTCAATCTCCAGGATGGGGCAGAGGCACGTCGCTCCCGCATCCGACGACTTGGTACGATGGAGGGGCAATGCCGTTACCTGGCCATTTTCATACGCCTGCAATTCCTGCGCCATCCACAGCTTCAGTCATTGCCCTCGCAAGAACAGGTGGCACTTTTGGCCACCATCTACAACCGCTCTTTTTCAACAACTTGGGAGCAAGCCTGTCAGCTGCGCCGTCAGAAGCATTTCCATACTGATATGATCGTCACCCGCCATACCAAAAGGTATTGCTATGCCGACATCGCCCAGGCATTTTTTCAAAAATAAAACGAGTTTTTATTTTGTTGTTTTCTCACTTAATTGTATCTTTGCAATCGAAATATAACGAAAAAACTGATCCGATATGAAGAAGATTCTTTTTTTAGCGATTCTTTTAGCTGCGGGCTCGATGAGTAGGGCGGAGCAGGTGGTTATCCAGACCAAGAACACCACGATGGTGCTTGATGTAGAGAACAACAAACAGCCTCAGTATGTATATTATGGTACGCGTCTGAGCGACTACGATCTGCAGCATCTGCAGTTGCCTCGTAATGGACGAATGGATGCTTATCCGGCATACGGCATGAACTGTCCTGCTGAAGCAGCGATCGCCATGCGTCATGCTGACGGTAACATGTCAACACAGCTCTTCGTATCAGATATGAAAAAGGAGGGTGATGTCACTAAGATTACCCTGAAGGATCCTAAATACCCCGTTTCTGTGGTGCTTTGCTACAAGGCATACTTTGAGGAGGATATGATTGAGACCTGGACGGAAATTTCTAATGGTGAGGCCAAGCCTGTGACTTTGACTCAGTTTGCCTCTTGCGCTCTGCCTATCCGTCGAGGTAATGTATGGCTTTCGCATTTCTATGGCTCTTGGGCCAACGAGGCTCGACTTGTAGAGGAGCCTATTTTGCCAGGTGAGAAGGTAATCAAGAATAAGGATGGTGCGCGCAACTCGCATACTGATCATGCCGAAGTGATGTTCTCGCTCGACGGCAAAGGTCGTGAGAATGGTGGCGACGTGATTGGTGCAGCCCTCTGCTACTCAGGCAACTATCAGCTGAAAGTAGAGACCGATGATACAGAATATCACTATTTCTTTGCGGGTATCAACCCTGATAACTCTGAGTATCACCTGAAGAAGGGTGAGACCTTTACGACACCAAAGGTGGCGCTGAGCTTCTCGAAGTGTGGCCTCTCTGGTGTGTCGCGCAACTTCCATAAGTGGGGCCGCAAGTATATGCTGGCTCATGGCAACAAGGAGCGCAAGATATTGCTTAACTCCTGGGAGGGTGTCTATTTCGATATCAACCAGCAGGGTATGGACCAGATGATGGGTGACATCGCCTCGATGGGTGGTGAGCTCTTCGTGATGGACGATGGTTGGTTTGGCGATAAGTATCCACGTAAGACTGATAACTGCGCTCTTGGCGACTGGGTGGTAGATAAGAACAAGTTGCCTGAGGGTATTGAGGGCCTTCTACGTGATGCCAAGAAGCATGGTATCAAGTTTGGTATTTGGATTGAACCAGAGATGACAAACTCTGTATCAGAACTATACGAGGCTCATCCTGACTGGATTATCAAGGCTCCAAAGCGTGAACCTGTTCAGGGCCGTGGTGGTACACAGCTGATCCTCGATATGAGCAATCCGAAGGTGCAGGACTTTGTGTTCTCTGTGGTGGATAACCTGATGACCAAGTATCCTGAGATCAACTATATCAAGTGGGATGCCAATATGCCTATCTTGAATCATGGTTCGCAGTATCTAACGATGAATGACCAGAGTCACCTTTATATCGAGTATCATCGTGGCTTGGAGAATACCTGCAAGCGTATTCGTGCCAAGTATCCTGATTTGACGATTCAGGCTTGTGCCTCTGGTGGTGGACGTGCCAACTGGGGTGTGCTGCCTTACTTCGATGAGTTCTGGGTGAGCGATAACACCGATGCTCTGCAGCGTATCTACATGCAGTGGGGAACCAGTTATTTCTTCCCTGCCATCGCGATGGCTTCGCATATCTCTGCCACACCAAACCATACCGTATTCCGCACCACAGCCATGAAGTATCGTATCGATGTGGCTATGAGCGGACGACTGGGTATGGAGATTCAGCCTAAGAATATGACTGACGATGAGAAATTGCTCTGTCGCAAGGCGATAGCTGAATATAAGCAGATTCGTCCGATCGTGCAGTTTGGTGATATCTATCGTCTTGTGTCGCCTTACGACAAGGTGGGTTTGGCTTCGCTGATGTATGTCGATGAGGCAAAGGAGAAGAGTGTGTTCTTCTGGTGGAAGACAGAGTCGTTTCAGAACGAGCATCTGCCACGAGTAAAGATGGCTGGACTGGATGCCAATAAGAATTATAAGGTTCGCGAGTTGAATCGCATCGACCTGAAGCCGATGGACATCGAGGGTAAGACCTTCAGTGGTGCCTATCTGATGAATCACGGCTTGGAGATGCCTTATCGCAACGAGCCCGAGTGGTCGAAGAAAAACGATTGGAGCAGTTTTCGTAATAAATTGAAATAAAAAGGCGATTTTCTTTTGCTATTTGCCATATTTGTATTAATTTTGCAGCCAATTTTGTAAGAGGTTAATGCATTAAACTAAATAAGTATGGCAAAAATGAAAGGCGCCATTGTGGTGGATACTGAGCGGTGTAAGGGGTGCCAGTTGTGCATCATTGCCTGTCCTCAGAAGGTCATCGCACTGGCCAACAAAGTGAATCTGCATGGTTATCCGTATGTGGAGGCTGTCAACGAGGAAGCCTGTGTGGGCTGTGCTTCGTGTGGTATCGTCTGCCCTGACGGTTGTATCACCGTGTATCGTAAAAAAGTGGAGGAATAAGGTATGGAAAAAGAAGTTGTGTTGATGAAAGGCAATGAGGCAATCGCCCATGCTGCTATTCGTTGCGGATGCGACGGCTATTTCGGCTATCCTATTACTCCGCAGAGTGAAGTGATTGAGACGCTGGCTGAGCTGAAGCCTTGGGAGACC
>CACZTJ010000068.1 GCA_902784065.1 uncultured Prevotellaceae bacterium
TGAAAGACAAGGCAGCACTTATTCTGTTGGCTTGTCAGACGAAAGCGAAGTTCTTTTCGTCGATGGGTGCTGCTCTGAAACTAGATCCTACACGTATTCAGATTACGGAGTTCTGGAAAGTGAAAGGCGACCCGCTGGCTCGTGCCCTTCGTAACAAGTTTAAGAAAGAGAAGCTGTTTCCCAAACGGAAGTTCCAGTGTGTATATAGCGACGAACTGCTGAAGAATATGGGACATAACGCTACCTGTGGCACAGAGCAGTGCATGTGTCCGAAAGCAAAAAATGGTCCAGGCGACCCCAGTCTCCTGAACCATGAATGGTGTTCATCGAAAGCCCAAATCAACGGTACCCTTGCCCACATCACCGCCATCTTTGGCTTTATGTTGGCAGGTCTCGTTGTTCAGGATGCGACGGCAAAATAGTCCTTATTTTTTGTTTGAAACAGGAATGGTACCAGTCTGAGCCTTTGATGATGTTGTCGATAGTAGTCTTGTCGGCGTCATATTCAATGGTAACGGTCTTGTCCTTGAGATTAGTTTTGATACTCTTAATGCCTTTCTCAAAACGGATGTTCTCTTTGATTTTCTTCTCGCAGTTGTTGCAATGCATCTCAGGGTTGGTGGTCAGCATCACCGTCTTTATGTCTTTGGCCATGCAAACACTTGTGAATGCTAAGGCCAATAAAAGTGCTTTTGTTCTCATATCTTTATCCAGTTTAATCTGATTCCAAAATAATAGATAGCTCCATGCATGGGTCCCCACACCATCGTTGCATCGAAATTCGGGCCCCAAGGGTTGCTAGCGTCAATAATAGGTTTTTTCTGTTGACGAGCCGTGATGTTCTCACCGCCAGCATAGATGCTCCAGTTGCGGAAGAATCGTGTCACTTGCGCATTCAGTTGTTCATAACCATTATAATGATTGTCCCACGATGGCTGGCCATTGGCCGTTGTATAGGCATCTGGCAGTCGACCGCCTCCGTTCAGTTGCAGGGTAACATCAAACTGCCACTTTCCTAATCCAGGCTTATACTGAGCCGTGATGAGTCCCTTGTATTTGTTGGTAAGTGGTTTTTCACGCAGCACACCGCCGTAGGTTGCTTTCACGTTGGTACGACGATAGGTGGCTGTGAGCGAGAAGTCCTCGAATAGCGGATAGGTGACTTCCACCTGCCACGTGTTTGAATAGCTGTCGCCTTTGAGGTTGGTGAAATGGATGGCATGCGGATCACTATCCATATCAATGAGCAACTGATGCAGGAAGGAGGTGTAATAATACTCAGCATTTAATTCCAGTCTCTTATCGCCAATGGGGATGTTCAAAGCGACACTCAGACCATAATTCCAAGCCTCCTCTTGGTCAAGGTCGCTATCGATAATCATCTGTCTGCTGCTGGCTAGCATGTAGTTATACTCTGCCATCACATGGTTCGTACGATATCCCTTTCCGATAGAGCCACGCAGGGTGAGCACATCACCAAAGGGTGAGTATTTCAGATGCATGCGAGGCGTGATGAACGATCCATAGATATTACTGTTGTCCCATCGCAAGCCACCCATCAGCGTGAACTTCTCACCTATTTTATATGTATATTGGGCATAGACACCTGGCGTGGTCTCGTCGAAATCAAACTGGTCGTGGTTGAGGCTCACGCCTGTAGACAGACTATGATGCTCATTGAAGTCTGTCTCAAACATCAGCGAGGCATAGCCGTTGCGCTGGTCGGTGTTATATTGCTGGTGACCATAGAGCGCATTCTCATGGTGTAGCGAACCAGAGAGGATTAGCGCGATGTTCGAACCATGCTCTGGGTCGAAAATAAAGGCATTCTTGGCGAAGGCCTCATAGCGCTCGTTGGTAATGTCGATAGTATAGGGGTGAGTGGTAAGAGAGGAGTGGTGAGAACTAATCTGTCCGCTCTCGCGATGCTCTTTCAATCCCTTGATGGCCGCTTGGAAGATATAGTTGTCGCCCATATATGCCCAGCGGTTCATCAACGAACCCTGTCTCACCTTCGGCATATCAGCAAAACCATCATCGTTCTCATCATGTGCCTTGTCAAGTATCTCATAGTGGCCTAAGAATGCCATACTCCAGCGGTTGGAGAGTTCAAGATTCGCTCCCAGATTAGCCTCCACCTTGTTTTTGGTATTATAAAAGAGGTTGGCGTCGACAAAAGGAGTAAGCTGTGGTTTCTTAAACTCCACATTGATTTGTCCTGTTATCGATTCGTAGCCGTTTTTCACTGATGAGGCTCCCTTTGACACCTGTATGCTCTGCATCCACGGACCAGGGATATATCCCAATGAATAAGGAGCTGCTGCGCCACGATAGTTAGGGATGTTTTCTGTGAGCATCTGCACATAGGTGCCGCTCAATCCCAGAAGCTTAATCTGTTGTGCTCCCGTTGCGGCATCGGCATAGTTCACATCTACTGAGGGATTGGTAGTAAAACTCTCTCCGAGGTTACAGCACGCTGCTCGTAATAGCTCTCCGCTACCGATATAGTCAGTATTACCAAGTCCACTCATCTTGATGTGTCTATGTCCGTGAACCGATACACTGACCTCCTGCAACTGCTCTGAGCGCCAGACACTATCCGTGCTTTCGGCGACTTGTCCGTAAGTCCCCGAAGCAATCAGTAGTGTGGCTATAACCCAGCTGAAGAATCTCTTACCCACCAATAAAAACCTAAATGACTTCTGCCACCACTTCTATCTCTACTAATGCACCCTTGGGCAATGTCTTGACGGCAACAGCAGAGCGTGCAGGATAAGGCTCCGAGAAAAATTCGGCATAGACGGCATTCATGTCGGCAAAGTCATTCATGTCAGCCAAGAATACGGTGGTTTTTACCACGTTACTCATGCTAAGGCCCACTTCCGCAAGAATGGCCTTGATATTGGTCAGCGACTGGCGGGTCTGCTCCTTGATGCCTCCTTCTACAAAACTGCCTGTGGCGGGGTCAATGGGAATCTGACCAGAGGTATATACGAGATTCCCTACTTTAATGGCCTGACTGTACGGCCCGATGGCAGCCGGTGCCTTTGTTGTACTGATAGCTTTCATATTTTATCTTGTTTAAATTACATACTCTATTCCCGCGTCGGTCAGGATGTGCTGCATGAAATAGACCACCTGCTTGCGCCACCAGGCCCAGTCGTGGGCAACGTCGTGGCCCCAATAGTCGATCCAGGCGGGGACGTTCTTCTCCTTCAACAGGGCATCCATCTGACGGGTGCTGTCGAGCAGTTCGTCCTCCCAGGCACCCTGGCCCACGCACATCACGATGCGGCGGTGACGGTACAGGTCCCAATAGGGATGGTCGGCGGGCATCGAGCGCAGGAAATCGTAGGGCGAGTTGTCGTAGATAAGCGGATCGTTGTAGTTGGGGAAGAAATAGCCCGCATAGTAGAGTCCGCTCAGTGCCAGCAGCGTGTCGAAGAGGTCGGGGCGGCGGAAGAAGAAGTTTCCGGCGTGAAAACCGCCCATACTACAGCCCGTGACGATAAAAGTCTCGTCGGGATGGCGGCGCACATCTGGTATCAGTTCGTCCACAATATAATGGAACCACTGTTCATGGAGTGCTATGCGGCGGTGATGGTCGCCCTGCAAGTCGCTCCACGTCTCGCGGTCGATGCTGTCAACACAGATAAGCCGGATAAGTCCGCGGTCGATGAAGCCGGAGAGCACGCCCACCATGTCAAAGTCCTGATAGTCGTAAAAACGTCCGTCCTGTGACGGGAAGACCAGCACGGGATGTCCCTCAGTGCCGTAGGTCTTGTATTCCATGTCACGCCCGAGAGCGTTGCTGTATTTCTTCACGTAATTGATATTCATTGTTTTGAATGTACATAATTAATAAACTCCTGCACCTCGTCCATCGTGTTGAGACGGACGGTGTACATCTGCTGTCCCATGGCAGCCGAGAACAGTTCGGGCATGCGCTCGCACATCATCAGCTGTCCGCTGTAGCGATTCTTCACCTCGTTGTGGCTGTGGCGGTAGCGGTAGATGTCGCGGCGACTGGCGAAGGCGCAGTAATAGGGTTTGCCCTCCTCGGTGCGCAGCTCGTCGAAGGCAACCATGTCGGCCCATACCTTATAGACATCAGTCGAATGTGCGTAATTGATCATGTCGGGCGTATAGCCTCCTGCCGGACGCATGTTTACTTCCAAGGCCACAAAGTCGCCGATGTTGCCAAGACCCGGACGGTCGCTGTCGAGACGGAAGAACTCCAGATGTACGAAGCGGCTCACCACGCCGAAGGCCTTCACTGTACGACGGCCTAACTGGCGCAACGGCTCAGGCGTCTCCTTATCGACGTAGTACGACAGGTCGAGCTTCAGGTTCACGATGTCCATGATGGACGGCGGCCAGACGGTCATCGACTCGAACAGCGGCTCGCCCTTGCTGTCGATGACGGCATCGTAGGAGCATATCTCGCCCGTAATGAACTCTTCGACCACGTACTGGTTGGCATGCGGTTCCTTGGCATAGAAGTCAGCCAGCTCCGCCTCGTTGCTGATCTTGTAAGTACCGCTGGCACCCACACCCACGTCGGGCTTGGCGATGATGGGATAGCCCACCTCGGCGGCAAATGCAGCCACGGCCTCGCGTCCTGCCGAAGCCAGCGTCTGACGCGCCGTCGGTATGCCGCCCTCCAGATAGTGCTTCTTCATCTCCGACTTCTCCTTGATGCTGCGGATGCGGTCGGCCTGTATGCCCGTCACGACGTTGAAGTCCGTGCGCAGCCGGGCGTCCTGCTCCAGCCAGTACTCGTTGTTCGACTCAATCCAGTCGATGCGTCCGTAGCGGTAGGCGAAGTAGGCCACGCCGCGATACACCTCGTCGTAGTTCTCCAACGAGTCCACGCGGTAGTACTCCGTCAGCGACTCCTTCAGCTCTGGCTGCAACAAGTCGTAGTGTACGTCGGCAATGGCCAGCACCCTCACGCCGTTCTGGTTGAGCCGCTGACAGAACTGCCAGTACGTATGCGGGAAATGGGGCGATATAAATACAAAATTCATAAGCCTAATCTTCTATTTTTGTGTGCAAAGGTACAACTTTCTCAGCAGAATCCACACGATGACGCGAGAAAAGGCGATAAATATACCTAACTCATGGTACGGCCTTACTCAACAATTGGCGTTAATATCCTCTAACACCAGCCCTGCCAGCATGAAACCGAAAATGGCGGTGATGTGGGCCATCGTACCGTTGATCTGAGCCTTCGACGAGCACCATTCATGGTTCAGCAGCGAGGGGTCACCAGGTCCCAGTTTGGCCTTGGGACACATACACCGTTCTGTGCCGCAGGTGGCATTATGACCGCGGTTGGTCAACAGTTCGTCACTATAGACACACAAGAACTTGCGCTTGGGAAACTGGTTCGTCGACTTGAATTTCTTGCGGAGTGCACGCGCCAATGGATCGCCCTGAACCTTCCAGAACTCCGCTATTCGTATGCGCGTGGGATCCATCTTCAGTGCTGCGCCCATCGATGAAAAGAACTTGGAAGAGGAGATTTGGGTTGCCATCATGATGAGCAGCGCTTTGTCCTTCAGCGAGTCAATGGCATCGATAATATAGTCGTAGCTGTCGAGGTCAAACTCCCCCGCGGTTTCCTGTGTGAAGATTTTCTGCAAGGCTGTAATTTCTGCTGACGGATTAATGGTGAGCAGACGTTCTTTCAGGGCTTCCACCTTCACCTGCCCCACGGTCTTGGTAGTAGCCATCAACTGTCGGTTGATATTGGTAATGCACACACGGTCTGAGTCCACAATCGTCAACCGACTGATGCCGCTGCGCACCAGGCTCTCAGCGCACCACGACCCGACACCACCCACACCAAATATGATTACCCGCTTCTGTGCTATCCGTTCCATTACTTCGTTACCCAAAAGCAGTTCTGAACGTCTGAATATTGCATCATTTATTGCCATCGTCTATCTGAATTTGCGTGCAAAGGTACTAATAAAAAACGGAAATAGACTTGATTATCAGTGAAAAGTCCATTAGAGTGCAGAAAATAACTGAAATAATTGAAGGCAGCTCTGCTGCTTGCAGACTGCCTTCCTCTGGTTGTGGAACTGCGCTTTATATATACCAGAACTCTCCACCGAGCACCTGAGCGCCTCTTTCGGCATTACTGCCTTGCTGGTCGTAAGCGTAAACCCGCTTTTCCGATTCTCTCTCGCGTTCTTTCAAATTCATTACTCTCTAAACAAATACAATGGTAAAAGTTTCACGGTGCAAAGTTACGCACTTTTTCCCTTCGCTGCAATACCACATTTATGGGAAATTGCAGACATATACGTGGTATGCTCCACTATTATGCCACGCTATTATTCCCAATAAACTATAAATCCAAATCGAACAGCATAAGTATGTCGCAGCGTTCATAGGCATTACCTTGAAGGGGAATTTCATGGAATCCAAGCTTGCGATAGAGGGCAATGGATGCCTCCAGTCGGGTGTTCCCTTCAAGATAGATGCGACGGACACCATGCTTACGGGCATAATCTACAAGCGATTCACCCAGCATCCTGCCGATGCCCCTGCCCTGTGCTTTGGGAGTGACGGCCATCTTGGCCAATTCATGGCATTGCTTCTCAGGATGGCTGACGAGCGCACAGCATCCCACGACCTCATTCTCTTCATCGATGGCCAGGAATATCTGTCCTCCGTTAGCAACAATATCGTCAACATGAGCAAACGTCTTCTCATCGGATGGTTCGATGCGAGCAAAACGCTCGATCCACTCACGGTTCAGACGGATGAAATCCTGTTTGTATTTGGGCTGATATTGCACTATCTTTATGAGGTGTAAATCCTTGACCATAAATATGGTGGTTGCGGTATGCCCTGAGTCGCCAAGACGTTGAGGAATATGCCGGAAACCGTGGCGCTCATACATGGACACTGCATCGGAGAACTGCGGAAACGACTCGATATACAGATGACTATAGCCAGCCTTGCGAGCCCCTTCGATTGCTTGCAGGAATAGCTTTGAGCCGTAGCCGAAACCACGGGCAGCAGGTGACAGATAAAACTTCACCAGTTCGGCATATCCTTCCGGCAGCCCCTCAGTCGGATAGTAGCCACAGCCTCCTAGAACAATCCCCTTGTCGGCGATGATCCAATACCCGGCATTCTTCCCTGCCAACGTATCGAAGACATGCTCCGTCCGAGGGTCATCATAAACGGTATTGACCAGCGGAGCACCATATTCCTCAAATACGGAGCGGATGATATTAGCCAACTGTAGCTGGTCGTGTGGCTGTATATGTCTGACCGTCATCTTCCTTCAGATACCTAAACCTCCTTCGAAATGCCTTTCTACTGCCTTCGACTGCTGGATGCGGGAGTTGGGAGCCACATCGTGCGTCACCCAGATGTTGCCGCCAATCACAGAGTCGTGGCCGATGGTGATACGGCCCAGGATGCTGGCATTGCTGTAGATGGTGACGTTGTCCTCGATGATGGGATGACGGGGGATGTTGAGCATGTTGCCATCAGCGTCTTTCTTAAAGCTCTTGGAACCCAGCGTCACACCTTGATAGAGCGTCACGTGACTGCCGATGATACAGGTCTCGCCAATAACAACACCTGTACCATGATCAATGGCAAAGTATTCACCTATCTGCGCTCCGGGATGGATGTCTATACCTGTCTCTGAGTGAGCTAGCTCTGTGATGATACGTGGAATGACGGGCACGAGCAGGTCGTGTAGCTTGTGGGCGATACGATAGTGGATCATGGCTTTCGTCACAGGGTAGCTGAAGATAATCTCGCCATAGTTGATGGCAGCAGGGTCGTTGTCGAACATGGCTTGTACGTCGGTATAGAGCAATCGCTTGATTTCAGGCAGCGCATCAATCAGTTGCAATGCCAAGTCCCTGGCCTTATCCTGTACCTGCTGCCTCGTTGTGATGACCTCGCTTTTCTTGCCAAACTGAAGACCGTATGATATTTGTCTTGCGAGTGTCTGAAGCAGTTCCTCCATGTGAACACCAATGTTGTAAGAGCGGATGGTCTCATGGCACTGCCGCTTGTTGAAGTAATCAGGAAAGATGATGCTCTTTACCAGGTTGATGATTTTCTTCACCTGTTCCACAGAGGGGAGTGAGGCTTCCGTCTGTGGCATCATACGTGTTTCCTGTTCCGTCTGGCGCGACAGCTGACGGACATTACGTTCGAGTATCTCTATAGTTCTTGTGTCCATAACATGTCTTGATTAAAGATGTATCTCTTTATCCACCACTTCACCATTCAGAATTTTGAAGGAGTTGAGATGAACCCCCTCGTGGAGAGAGAGGATGGCGTAACGGATGGTGGGGTCGTTGGCTAGACGGAGGTCTTCTTGCGAAGGTCGCGAGGGCGAGGCAGGATGACTATGCCAGTTGGCGAGAATCTTCAAGCCATTCTGACGAGCGTACTTCAATGCAGCGAATTGATCCTTCGGTGCGAAGGAAAAGTGCTCTGGCGAGTGATCAATATTCTCCATCCAATAGTTCCCCGTCACCACATCGCCTTCCTCCGAGGTTATGCCCAGCAGGTAACCGCACGTCTCATTCGGTGCGTCCTGCCGGGCCTGGCTGATCAATTCATCTATAACATTCTGTGGTATCTTCATCACTTAGTGGTTTTTGAGGTCGCAAGCGGCCTGTTCATAATCTATTAGGTGATCGATGGTGGGGTTACTGCCGCAGATGGCACACGAGTCACGATGCTTCACAGGAACAGTACGGAACTGCATGGTCTTGGCATCGAAGGTAAGTAGACGATTTGTCAGCAATTCGCCAATGCCCGTGAAATACTTCAGGGTCTCTGCGGCCTGGATGGTGCCTAGCATACCAGCGATGGCGCCTAATACGCCTGCCTGCGAACAGGTAGGCACGGCTCCGGCAGGAGGCGGTTCCTTGAACATACAACGGTAGCAGGCTGTGCCAGGCAGATGGGTAAACGTCTGGCCGTTGAAGCGCAGAATGCCTCCATGCGAGAAAGGCTTGCCCGCCATCACACAAGCGTCGTTGATGAGAAACTTCACAGGGAAGTTGTCGGTACCATCGACGATGAAGTCGTACTCCTTGATGATATCGAGCGCGTTTGATGAGTCGAGGAATTTGTAATAAGTCTCTACCTTCACGTCAGGGTTGATGGCTTTGATCTTCTCTTCGGCACTCTTTACCTTAGGCACGCCCACGTCCTTGGTGAAGTGAATCACCTGACGCTGGAGATTGCTTAAATCGACGACATCGGCATCGACGATACCGATGGTCCCGATACCTGCTGCAGCAAGGTAGAGCGACACGGGAGCACCCAGTCCACCAGCACCCACTACAAGCACACGCGCGTTCATTATTTTTTCTTGTCCCTCCACACCGACATCCTGTAATAGGATATGCCGCGAATAGCGCTGTATCTGGTCTTCTGTAAAATCCAACATATTTGACTATTTTACTATTTCACCATTTGACTATTTCTCGCGGCGGCAATTGTCCAATTGTGAAATTGTCAAATTGTCCAATGCCTGGCCTCCTCCCATGAAATACAGGAAATCGACCTTGTCGCCTTCCTTCAGTTGAACACTCTCCCAGTCCTCGCGCTCGGCAAACTCCTCGTTTACCTGCACGCTGACCATCTCAGGCTGCAGCACGTTCTGCTGCTGAATCAGTTCACTCACATTGAGCGGCAGGCTCACTTCCTGCGCGTCTCCATTTACATAAATCTTTGCCATAATCGTTTGAGTTTGAAATCTGGGTGCAAAGGTACATGGTTTTTGCGGATGTCACAATCCCATAGGAATGGTAAATCGCATACCATAACAAGGGTATGCAGAATGCCACAAACGTGCGATTGTGGGAGTGCCAAAACCGCTGTACCTTTGCACCCAGACTCAAACGCATAAAATTATGGCAGAAAACAAGAAACTCAGCATCATCGCCTTCAGTGGCGATTTCGACAAACTCACCGCAGTATTTACATTAGGTACGGGCGCGGCAGCAGTAGGCTATGAGGTGAACATCTTCTTCACCTTCTCACAAAGATTTTCGGTTTTATGATGGGCGGCCTAAAGGTCACACCCACGAGCCGTTTCAACTTCCTCGGCGCTGGTCCGAAAATATTTCGCTACCTGATGCGTAAGAACAACGTGGCAACCCTCGAAGAACTCGTCGAGGCGGCCAAAGCCCTTGGCATCAATCTCTATGCCTGCGAGATGGCGATGCACGTGCTCGGCCTGAAGAAAGAGGACTTCATCCCTGAGGTAAAAGATGTGCTCGGCGTAGCGTCGTTCCTGAAACTGAGCGAAGGCGGACAGACATTATTCATTTAAAATGGTAAGGATATGGCAACAAAGGTATTAGACATTACGAAGGAGCATTGCCCAATGACCTTCGTCAAAACCAAGATCGAGCTCTCAAAGCTCCAGCCGGGCGACATTCTTGAAGTACTACTCGCCGAGGGCGAACCGCTGGACAACGTGCCCCGCAATGCCAAGGAGCAGGGCTACAATGTGCTTTCAGTAGAGCATGTGGAAGGAACGACACACAAAGTGACTATCAAGAAATAAAACATAAGTATAACATTTTTAACTCAAACGAATTATGGCAGAATCAAATCTTCAGCGTAGTGTAACTACAGCAACCGCCAGAAGACTGGCAACCACCACCAAGACCGCCCCGCAGATGGGCTCGATAACCCCGAGATTACTTCTGAAGTTATTACCCTGGGTACAAGTCAGCGGCGGCACGTTCCGCGTGAACCGTACGAAGGTTGAACTTCGTAAGAACGACCGTCTTCCCATCCAGTATGTCAACGGCGTACCTTCGTTTACAGCGAAGGACCTCAAGGCGATTCCTCTGTTCTCTGAGTTTGACGACGAGATACTGAACCGTTTGGTCAGTTCGTTCGAGGCCAAAGAGGTCGATGTGGATAAGTTCTTCGTAGAGGAGGGCAAGGACAAACAACGCTTCTTCATTGTGGCCAGCGGACAGGCTGAGGTCATCAGCAAAGGTCCTCACGGCGAGGACTTGCGGATTGCCCTGTTAGGCGATGGCGAATATTTCGGTGAAGCAGATTTACTG
>CACZTJ010000069.1 GCA_902784065.1 uncultured Prevotellaceae bacterium
CCAAGGCATCTTAGCGCCACCACGCTCAGCATACTGACCCTTGCGATCCTGCAGGTAGTCATCCTGCTCGATGAAGGTCCAGAAGTCATCACGCTGCATGTCAGCAGTATATGGCTGACCATCAACCGTACCATTATCTACGAAGTTCCAGCTGTTGAGCTCCTGACGAGAAGCAGGCACGTAGATCAGGTTACCCGGAGCAGAAGGATCGTTGTTGACGTTGCTGTTGAAGATGTAAGAGTAGCGGCTGTAAGAGTATGAACCCAGATAACCGTACTGATAACCATCATATACCAAGCTGAACGTATTGGTAACGTTCTTACTCTCCTTCAGCTTATAGGTAGCAGCAACGAGCAGACGGTTAGGAGCTACGTAGGTAGCATAACCAGTCTCGTTGTCATTTACTGCATTGATAGAGTTACGATAGTTGTTGTAAGCAGATGTTACCTGGTCACCGATACCCTCGGTATAAGACTTAGCCGTCTGCAGCGTGTAAGATGCATTCAGGTTCAGACCGAAGTCGAACGACTTGTTCAACTGGAAGCTCAGAGAAGCGTAGTGAGCCTTTGTACCAGCATTCTCCAGTACGTAAGCACTCTGGCTGTTATAGGTTGACATCTTATGACGGATATCACCATGACCGAGGTCAACGGTAGAAACACCATCCCAATATACATTAGCGTTAGATACCACAACGGGGTTCAGATCCCAGTTCCAGATACCCTCCATGGTGAAGTCGATATCACCGGGCAGCTTGGCATCGAATGCCAGAGAAGCCTTCCAGGTCTTCGGCATACGGAGGTCCTCAGACAAGATGGTGGGAGAACCAGGAATGGTGGTTGAGCTGGTAGCACCGATCTGCTTCAGCATATCCTCCTGACTCATGGTGAAGCTAGGCAGGGTCTTGCCGTTTGTCTGCGTAGCCCAATAAGTGGTCTGACCCATACCTGAGTTACCAACTGCAGAAACGAGCCATACGAACGGCATACGACCTACGAAGAGACCTGTACCACCACGGAGGATGTACTTACGTGAACCGTTGATATCCCAGTTGAAACCGATACGCGGAGAGAAGCTGAGGCTGGCGTCGGGCACATTGTCAGTACGGAAGTGCTTGCCACCAAAGTCGAGCTTATAGTAATCCTCGTTGAAGTTATCAGCCAGTGAGGGATAAGTAGGCACCTCGAAACGGAAACCGATAGACATACGGAAACGCTCGCTCCAGCTGATGTTGTCCTGAACATAGAATGACCACTGGTTGGTCTTCATCTCAGAAGTGAACATCGAGTGGTTGGGGTTGTTACCATAGGTCATACCGAAGGTACGGGGACCACGTCCGAAGACTGTAGCCCAGTCACCGGCAGCCACCTCCTCAGGTGTAGCCTCGAAGGTATAGTAACCGGCAGCAGCCTGTGCATAACCGTTAGCAGCATAGTTGTGCTCAAACTGGATACCAGCGAACAGGTTGTGCTTACCCAGTGTTACGTTCAACTCATCAGTGATCACCGTGGTCTTGGTCTGAGCCAGGTTACCATAGGTGAAGATATCACCGGTGTAAGCCCATGTAGGATAGTGATCCTGACCATCGTTCATCAGGATTTCCACTACAGGATAGTTTTCACCATACTCAGTAGAACGGGGCTGATCCTGGAAAGAGTAAGTACCACGAAGGGTGTTGTTGATCTTACCGAACTTAGAGTTCAACTCGGCAGCGAATGATGTGAACTTATACTCTGCATAGTAACGGCTGGAGAGTGAGCTCATACCATAGTTGGAGTTGCTACCGTAAGTATTGTTTGAACCATTATAGATATCGTTTGACCTGTTGGAACCGACTGAACGTGAGGCAGATGCTGCACTTGAGCTCTTACGGTTAGACTTGGTGAAACGGATATTGAACTTGTGGTTGTCATTGATGTTCCAGTCCAAGCGGGCCAGAATGCGATAAGCAGGAGTCTTCACGTTGTAACCCTGCCAAGGGCCTGTGGTCAGACCGTAGGCCATCTGCATGTAGTCAGAGAAGTCCTCCAGCTGTTCGAGCTGCGGACGACGGTTGGTTGTCGTATATGGTGTAGAACCGTCACCAGCAAGGGCATTAGGACCGGTTGTCACATTATCCTCAAATTCACCATTGACGAAGAAGAACAGCTTATCCTTCAAGATCGGGCCACCGAGGGTCATACCATAGGTATCATTATGACCGTCATCCACGGCAAATACGGTGTTAGCAACACGGTTACCCTTCAGAGAAGTACTGGTGATGTAGGTATAGACACTACCCTTGAACTCGTTGGTACCACTCTTGGTGACAGCGTTGATACCACCACCGGTAAATCCACTCTGACGAACGTCGTACGGGGTGATCGAGATGGTCATCTGATCCAGAGCGTCGAGTGAGATAGGTGTACCGCCACCAGGCAGCGGGCTTGAACCCAAACCAAAGGCGTTGTTGAAAGCAGCACCATCGACCGTGATACTTGACTGACGGTAGTTTCCACCACCAATAGCCATACCACTGGCAGAGCTACTCTGCGGTGTCAGTTTCATGATATCAGTCATGCTACGACCAACAGTAGGTACTGCAGCCATCTGGTCGTTGTTCAGGTTTGTTACAGCACCTGAACGGTCAGAGCGCATTGTGTTACGGGCAGAAGCGACAACCTCTACCTCCTGAAGCATCTCACTGCCTTCAGTAAGTACTACGTCAACGACAGTGTTCTGACCCAGAGAGAGCTGGATACCTGTGAATTTCTTCGTCTGATAGCCAATGTAAGAAACCTCGACCTCGTAAGGGCCACCCGAACGCATACCAGTGATGGTGTAGCGTCCGTTCACGTTGGTTACTGCACGATAGACAGATCCAGACGGAACATGCTTGGCAGAAACCGTGGCACCGATAACCTCCTCGTTATTGGCGGTCACGATACCATTGATGCCAGAAGTCGTCACCTGTGCTACAGCCGTCAACGAAAGCATCAACAGCGTAACAACCAGCAAAAACAATCTTTTCTGCATAAAATTAGTAATGTTTTAATTAATTAATAATCGGTCATAGACCGAAAGTTTGTCATTTCGGTGCAAAATTAATTAAAAAAATCGATATAAGTGTTTAATTTCTGTTATTTTTTCATTTTATATGCGTTTTTTTGCTCAGCTTCTCTAACAAAGGCATCGGATTGACTGCTTTTCCATTCTTTCTGACCTCAAAATGGAGATGCTCGGTGGTGGCTCGTCCCGTCCGTCCTGTCAGAGCAATCTTCTGTCCGCACTTTACTTTATCTCCCTCTTTCACATAGTTTTTCGAGTTGTGGGAATAGAGTGTCTCCATGCCATCAGCATGCTTGATGATGATACATTTTCCGTAACCATAGTAGTTCTTCGACATCGTAACCACCCCATCGTAAACCGCATAGATAGGGTCATTAGGCTTCGTCTTTAAATCCACGCCAGTGTGGCGATGTGATCCCCTATTGTTTTTGTAAGGACTAATCACCTTGGCACCAGGCAAGGGATAACAGCCATCGCTGATACTATCCGTAAGACTCTTAGTATGACCACAAGATGCCAAGGCACACATCAACAAGACAGCAGACAAAAAACGACGTATCTTCATATCTCACTCATTTAGGATTCACGGATTATAACTGCCGTCAGGATACGACCAGACTCAACACCCAGACGTCGGGCAGAGAAGAAATCGTCACAACGGTCATAGGTACAAATGCCAGAGACCTCGATGTTTTCGGTCTTCATACCCATATTCTCAAGCTGCAGGCGACAGCATTGCCAGAGATCGATGTGCCACTTCTCATAGCGACGGGCTATCTGTTCCATCGGGTAGCCGGCAGCAGCAAACTGATCGTAGACCTCATCACCCACTTCGAAGTTCTGAAGTGAGATACCTGGGCCGATGACGGCATTGAGTGTTTCGGGGCGGGAATGATAGGCATGCTGCATGGAGGTGACAGCCACCCCTGCGATATTGGCCACCGTTCCTCGCCAACCACTGTGGACCACGCTGGCGGCACGATGTTCGGGATCGTAGATAATAATAGGAATACAATCAGCAGTGGATACGCCAATACATACACCGGGGATATTCGTCATCAAGGCATCAATGCCCTCCAGCACCTGACGTCGCACTTCCTCGGAGAGTCGAAAGAAGGTGCGTCCGATCTGAGCGATACCCGTTTCATGTATCTGATGGGGCATCACCAAACGATTTTCACTGATTTTCAACAACTTGCACAGGGCCTTGCGATTAGTGGCAATATGCTCAGGGGTATCGCCACAATAGAGGTTCACGTTAAATTCGCCATGAGCCCCCTCGCTGTAACCGCCATGACGGGTAGAACTGAAGGCAGTGACGCCTTCGGCGATGTCGTAGTAAGCAAGCTCGGGCTTAAGACTCTTCGCTTTCATACTCAAAATCGTCAAGATCTTCGATATCCTCTATATCCTCTTCGTCGATATACTCGATATCTTCGTCCTCGCCCTCATCGGCTAATTCCTGGGCAAAGCGAGTCATATCCTTATCACGATGAACAAGCGTGTCTTCAGCAGTAATCGTTGCCAGTTTATTGCTCTCAGCATTGAGCTCACTCCACAACACATCCTTCAGTTCCTCAAGACCATAGCCCGTAACAGCAGAGATAAACACCACGGGCAGATCATCAGGTAATGTCTCACGGAGCATCTCTACCAGTTCCTCGTCAAGCAGATCACATTTCGTCACAGCCAGCACCCGATGTTTGTCGAGCAGTTCCGGATTAAACTGTGCCAGCTCATTCAGCAGGATCTCATATTCCCGTTTGATATCATCAGTATCACCTGGCACCATGAAGAGCAACAGGGAGTTACGTTCAATATGACGAAGGAATCGCAAGCCTAAGCCCTTACCCTCTGAAGCACCTTCGATGATACCAGGAATATCGGCCATCACAAACGACTTATTGTCGCGATAGCCCACAATTCCCAACGAGGGTTCCATCGTGGTAAAAGGATAGTTGGCAATCTTCGGACGTGCATTCGAGAGCGAGGATACCAATGTTGACTTGCCCGCATTGGGGAAGCCTACAAGACCAACATCTGCCAAAAGCTTCAACTCGAGGATGATTGTCATCTCCTGCATCGGCTCACCAGGCTGTGCATAACGTGGCGCCTGATTGGTAGCCGTACGGAACTGGAAATTACCAAGACCACCACGTCCGCCCTTCAGCAACATCACTTCCTGACCATCGTAGGTCACATCGCATACATACTTTCCGGTCTCAGCATTATAGACTACCGTGCCGCAAGGAACATCGATATAGACATCCTTGCCATCTGTTCCATGACACTTATCCTTGCCACCATTGCCGCCATGTTCTGCGAAGATATGACGCTCATATTTCAAGTGCAACAAGGTCCAGTAGTTATGATTGCCGCGCAGGATGATACTACCACCCTTACCGCCATCACCGCCATCAGGACCACCATTGGGATTATACTTCACATGGCGCAGGTGCATGGAGCCTTTGCCACCCTTACCTGAGCGGCAATAGATCTTCACGTAATCTACGAAATTGCTTTCGGGCATATCAAAGAATTAAATACTATCAATAACCTGGCAGATATCTGCAAAGATACGGTCAAGCTCACCCAAACCATTGATATGATAGTGCACGCCTTCCTTCTTATACCAGTCAATCAACGGCTGCGTCTGATTATGATAGACCACGAGGCGCTTCTTGATTGTCTCCTCGTTGTCATCAGCGCGACCGCTCTGCTGGCCACGGAGAAGCAGACGCTTCATCAGCTCGTCCTCAGGAACATCAAGCTCAATCATGGCTGCAACCTTATCGCCACGCTCATCAAGCATCTTCTTCAGTGCCTCTGCCTGTGGAATCGTACGGGGGAAGCCATCGAAGATCACACCCTGATGATCACCGAACGAGTCATACACGCTAGCCAGAATACTTACCATCAAGTCATCGGGAATCAACTGGCCGTTATCAATATAACCTGCAGCTGTCTTGCCCAGTTCTGTACCCTTCTTAATCTCACTACGAAGTACGTCACCTGTAGAGATGTGGTTTAACCCGTACTTCTCAATCATCTTGTCGCTCTGAGTGCCCTTGCCAGAGCCTGGAGCGCCGAAAATTACGATATTTTTCATTACCCTGATTGTTTTGGATGTTGGTTTATACTATGTTTATTCTACTATCGTATAGATGTCCCTCAGCTCTCGTCCCTGTTGGTCATAATCCAGACCATAGCCAACGATAAAGTCATCGGGAATACGGAAGGCTACATAATCAAGATTTAAATCCTCTTGCAGCTTGTCGGGTTTAAAGAAAAGCGTGCAGATATGTACAGAAGCAGGATTGCGCGTGCCTAACGACTCTATCATATTCTTCATCGTATGACCGCTCTCCACAATATCTTCAATAATAATCACTGTACGACCTGACAGATCCTCATTGATACCCAGCACTTCCTTAATCTTACCTGTTGAAATTGTGCCCTGATAGGAGGCTAACTTCACAAAAGAGATCTCACAGGGGATTGTCATCTCACGCATCAGATCAGCCGCAAAAATAAATGCCCCGTTAAGCACTCCCAAGAACAAGGGAGTCTTACCTTCCATATCCTTGCTAATCTGCTGTGCCAGAGCCTTCACACGCTCCTTGATCTCTGCTTCAGTAATCGACGTTTTGAATGTCTTATCCTTGATTTTAACAATACCCATACGCTGAAAAGATTAAAAATTTCTGCAAAATTACAAAAAATCTTCCAAACTCTGCTATTCGTTAGCATATTTTTCGTATTTTTGCACCTATGAAGATATTTACAAGCGCTCAGATACATGAGCTGGACAAATATACCATTGAACATGAACCCATTAAATCTATCGATTTGATGGAAAGAGCTGCCAAGGCAATAACCCAAGCTATCACAGACCAATGGAACAGTTCTACACCCGTTGTCGTCTTTGCCGGTCCAGGCAATAATGGCGGTGATGCACTGGCTGTTGCCAGAATGCTCATTGACAGGAATTACGATGTAACAGCCTACCTCTTCAACATCTCTGGACATCTATCAGAGGATTGTTCTATCAACAAAAAGCGTCTTGAAGAAAAACGTGCCAAGGCGCTTGTTGAGGTAATACAGGAATTTGACCCGCCATTCTTGAGGGAAAACATGCTTGTTGTTGACGGTCTGTTCGGTTCCGGATTGAACAAGCCGCTTGCCGGTGGTTTTGCATCGCTGGTCAAATACATCAATTCCAACCCGGCAAAGATTGTGAGTATTGACATACCCTCAGGTCTGATGACAGAAGACAACTCTAACAATGTGCGGGCAAACATCATCAAGGCAGACCTGACTTTGACACTACAACAAAAGAAACTGGCATTCTTCTTTCCAGAGAATCAGTTGTTCATCGGCAAACTGAAGGTATTGGATATCCGCCTGAGTCAGGAAGGTGTTGATAAGATAGCATCAGACTATACGTTGTTAGAGGAAAAGGACATCCGTCAACGTCTCTTGGCCCGTGATCCCTTTGCCCATAAAGGTAAGATGGGCAATGCGCTGATCATTGCAGGTAGTTACGGTATGGGCGGAGCTGCTGTTCTGGCCACTAAAGCCTGTCTGCGTGCAGGAGCAGGAAAGGTGACTACACACACGCCCAGATGCAACTACCTCACCATGCAGATCAGCGTCCCTGAGGCTGTTATCCAGTTTGACCGTGAGGAAACGACCTTCTCTGAGGCCGTAGATTCAGAAGACTTCAATGCGGTGGGCATTGGACCTGGATTAGGAACCAGCGAACAGACGGCTATTGCAATTATCGCCCAGCTACGCCGGACACAATGTCCGATGGTGGTGGATGCTGATGCTATCAACATCCTGGCTAACCATAGGGCCTGGCTGCAGCAGTTGCCCAAAGGTATTATCATGACCCCCCACCCCAAGGAGTTCGACAGACTGGAAGTACATTGCACCGACAGCTATGAGCGGTTGTCAAAAGCCCGCGAGATGGCCCAACGTCTGCAAGCCTATATTTTGCTGAAGGGCCATTATACTACGCTATGCCTACCCGACGGACATGTCATCATCAACAGCACCGGCAATGCAGGTATGGCTACAGCTGGTAGCGGTGATGTACTGACTGGCATCATCACCGGTTTGTTGGCTCGGGGCTATAAGAAAGAAGATGCCTGCATCGTTGGTATGTATCTGCACGGATTAGCAGGTGATGCCGCCGCCCGGGAATTGGGTGAAGAGAGTGTCATTGCCGGCGATATTATCCAATATCTTCCACACGCATTTAAACGACTGAATGAATAAAAGTATGAAACGACTAATTCTTGGTTTTGCTTTCATCATTTGTCATTTATCAGCAGTTCTGGCACAGACAGCTACCAGTGCCTATATGCCTGGTGTAACCCCTGAAGGTGCCGTCTATCTTCTTCCCAAGACCGGCATCAAGGTGACGATTCTGATAGAGAAGACAACCTATACCCCTGGTGAACTCTGTAAATACGCAGAGCGTTATCTGCGCATTAAGGAGGCTTCTCCCACGCCATCTGTCAGTTATCGTATCACCAATATCCGTCAGGAAGCCTTTGCTGTGGCAGACACCTCTAAGCATTATGCCATAGAGTTCAACTCGAAGACTGTGGCCACTAACGTCAGACTTTCTGACGATGGCATCCTACTGGCCATCAATGCGGAGCCAAACCTGTTGCCTGTGACCAAGCCTTTCGTAGCAGCACCTCGTCCAGCTAGTGTCAATCCGCGTCAGTATATGAATGAAGAAACGCTGGCTGCAGGCAGTACTGCAAAGATGGCGGAGCTGATTGCCCAGGATATTTACGAAATCCGTGAGAGCCGCAATCTTTTGGTGCGCGGTCAGGCAGACAATATGCCAAAGGATGGTGAACAGTTGCGACTGATGCTTAACCAACTAGACAAACAAGATCTGGCCATGACCAGTCTCTTTACTGGTACGACTACCAAAGACACAACAGAGTACACCATGACGATCATTCCCGACAAAGCCTCTGACAGGAAGGTGCTCTTCCGTTTCTCTCAGAAACTGGGATTATTAGAAAGTGATGATCTCGCGGGCGTACCTTATTATTATATGGCAGAAGACCTGAAAACAGTACCGCCTGTTGAAATCATCGACCCGAAGAAGAAAAACAAGCAGGCACAGGGTGTCTATGTGAACATCCCAGGCAAATTACGTTCAACCATCAGCGATGCTCAAGGAATTGTTAACACAGCCGAGTTTCCTGCAGGACAGTTCGGTAACGTAGAGCTCTTAAGCGGTGCTCTATTCAACAAACGATACACCACCCGCTTATGGCTCCATCCACTCTCCGGAGCCGTTGAGAAGATTGATGTAGAACAAAATAAATAACATTAAAAAAGGGATTCCAATTGGAACCCCTTTTAATGTTACTTTACCCTCATTTACTGAGCGAGCTTGCCGTCAGAACCAAGCACATTCACAATCTTGTGGATGTACATCTTCTTCATGTTCTCACGAGCGGGCTTCAGATACTGACGAGGATCGAAGTCTCCAGGATGCTCAGCGAGGATACTGGTTGATGGTGTTGACCTCTTCCATAGGAACTGAAGAAGAACCATGGAGCACAATGGGGAATCCAGGAAGTTTCTTCTCAATCTCATGCAGAATGTCGAATGCCAATGGCGGTGGAACGAGTACACCGTTCACCAGTGTGCACTGCTCTGGAGTGAACTTGTGAGCACCGTGAGAGGTACCGATAGAGATAGCCAGTGAATCGCAACCTGTGCGGGTAGAGAAGTCAATCACCTCCTCAGGCTTGGTATAATGAGACTCTGCAGCAGCAACCTCATCCTCAACACCAGCGAGCACACCGAGCTCAGCCTCAACTGTTACATCAAACTGATGAGCATAGTCAACAACCTTCTTAGCCAAAGCGATGTTCTCCTCATATGGCAGTGAAGAGCCATCGATCATCACTGAAGAGAAGCCCATGTCAATGCAATCCTTACAGAGCTCGAAGCTGTCACCGTGGTCGAGGTGCAGCACGATCTCAGGATGAGCGCAGCCCAACTCCTTAGCATAAGCTACAGCACCCTCAGCCATGTAGCGC
>CACZTJ010000070.1 GCA_902784065.1 uncultured Prevotellaceae bacterium
ACAATTAATTAATTACGAAAATGAAGAATTTGGTAAAAAGTACAATGAAAGCTATCATGCTGGTCACAGTCAGCCAACTATTGACATTGATAAGGCTCGCGCTGATTATAATGGTGATTCCTCCCTTCAAACTGCTGGAGAAAACCAACCAGCTGTATCAGGAGGCCATGGAGAGGACTCACGAGATGCTGAGCCTGTGATGTATCATGGGGTGCCTTACAACAAGATTGTAGAGGCATGGTTGGGGGATAAGAAAGTGGAGCCTGGCGACAGGCACCATACCTCGCTGATTCTGGCAGACCATCTGCGGTACATCACGGATAATGATCCTGTGCTGATTGAGAAGATCCTGCGGCAGACGCCTTTCGTGAAGGAGGTTGTTGAGGAACGCAATGAGGATGTGGCTGGCACCGTGAAGAGTGCTCAGGGCTATGAATTCTTAAGGGGTATCCCCAAGAGGATGAAGCAGGCGCTGGATAAAGTGCTTGCGTCAGATTCCTCGACTGCGCTCGGAATGACAAACGGGTCGTCATCTCGACTAAGCGCAGCGCATGGAGGAGATGGCGAAGCATTACCCTTGTATGAAGGAGTTGTTTATCAACGTGCATCCTCATAAGTTGGCGGCTGTCTGGTTCTCTTCTGCGGCGCTCTTCGGTACGCTGATGACTCGTGCCTGGTATCACTTCTGGTATGAGCCTGAGATTGTCAGACGTCTGAATTACTGCATCTTTATCATTGGTGACCCGGGAGCTGGTAAGAACATCGTGGAGAAGTTCTATAAGAAGATTGCCGACCCGATGATCCAAGCAGACCAATGTCTGATTGATGCGGTGAACCGCTACAAAGACAATCGTACGGAACGTACCACTAGTACCAAAGCCCAGAAGGGAGAGGCGCTGAAAAGGCCTATAGTGCCTATCCGCGTGCATCCTGCCCGAACGGCTACAGGTGAGTTTATCCGCCACATGAATGCGGCAGTGGAGACTATCCAAGGTCAGCCCATGCATCTGCATATGTTCTCGTTTGATGCGGAACTGGATAACGTCACCAAGCAGAACAAGGGTGGCGACTGGAAAGACCGAGAAATCCTTGAACTGAAAGCTTTTCATAACGAGGAGGATGGTCAGATGTATGCCAACCAGGAGAGTGTAACGGGTATGTTCAACATCTATTGGAACTTCATCTATACGGGTACGCCGTATGCCCTGCACCGAAAGGTGAACCAAAGGAATTTCGGTACGGGTATGAGTACCCGCCTGGCGGTGATACCGCTGCCTGACAAGGGTTTAGCTAAGCGTCACCAGCTAGTGGATCCGAATGCCAACGAGACGTTGAAGACGTGGGCTTATCGACTGGATAAGATTGAGGGAGAGATCCCCGTTGATCCCTTGAATGACGAGACCTATGACTGGCAGTCGAGCCGCATGGAGATAGCGGAGTTTAATGGGGATAAGGCTGACAGAACCCTCTTGAAGCGTATTCCGTATTACGGTATCGGTATCTCGTTGCCGTTTATCTTGATGCGCCATTGGGAGGAGTGGCAGGAATCCCGGAGTCTGACGATGGATGACAGGGATCGCCGCCTCTGCCGCTTGGCAATGGAAATCCAGTACAAATGCCAGCAGTTCTATTTCGGAGAGATGGCTTACAACTATTTCGCTGATCAGAACAAGGAGTTTGTGCAGCGTCGCCGCACCACCCGCTATGATGAGTGTTTCCGTAAGTTGCCGGAGGAGTTCAAGACGCAGCAGTTTATGGATTGCTTCCAGACGAATGACTCAGCAACTTCAAGAGCTCTGAAACGTCTGAGACTAGATGGTGTCATAGAAAAAATAGGCTATGGCATATATCGTAAGAAAGTACAAGAGCTACCGTAAAGTGAAACCTCAAGGGGTGATACCCTTGAGGTTTTGCACTTTTGCACTTTTGCAAACTTGACATTTATGTTTTTTAATTATCAAATTTATGTTACCAAGAGGAATTAGAAACAATAATCCACTGAATATCCGCAGAGGTAAAGATCAGTGGCAGGGCTTGCGGGCCCAACAGACAGATGCACAATTCTGTCAGTTTGAGAGTTTGGAGTATGGTTGGCGCGCTGCGTTCTACTTGCTCACACGTACCTATTATCATAAGTATCGGCTCTATACCATCAGGATGATTATCAATAAGTGGGCTCCGCCCAATGAGAATCAGACTTCGAAGTATATTGAGAATGTGTGTCGATTGACTGGCATCGCGCCTGATGAACCTATCGGTATTCCGTCGGATCAGCCTGCCCGCTGGATGGCACTTGGCATAGCCATGGCTATTCAGGAGAACGGAACGGAGAGTCTCGATTATTTCGCGATGCTTCGAGGGTGGGGGCTGCTTTAATAGCCCCCTTCCCTTTGTCATTTCGAGCTTGTCGAGAAATCTCATGAGATCTCTCCACGTTGGTCGAGATGACATTGGGTGGTGGCGCTTAGTCGAGATGACAAGAAAAAAGAATCCCCGCCGTTGGGCGGGGATTTATGTTTGTCTCTGATATAATCGACTTAGTTGTATTTCAGGATCTGACCTGGCATCAGGCGGATGTTCTTGCCGATGTGGTTCAGACGGCAGATGGCGTCAACCGTGGTGTGGCACTTACGAGCAATAGCCTGAAGCGTCTCACCCTTCTTCACCTTGTGGAAGTGCGTCTCAGGAGCGAATGAAGCGGCAGGGGCTGCGATAGCCATCTCTGAATCATCGTCGGCATCAACCTCGAAGCGACCGTTGCTGTTAGCCTCTACACCGCGCAGACGGTTGGCGAGGGAAGACTCGGCAGCGTACTTGCTACGACGGAAAGTGTAGAAATCGCCTACGACATCCTGATTACGGAAGTCGAACATCAGGGCGGGGTTCAAAGCTACACCGCAGATGCGTGTCTCGAAATGGAGGTGCGAACCAGTGCTACGACCGGTGTTTCCACCCAGACCGATAGGATCGCCAGCCTTTACTTCCTCATTCTCTGTTACCAGCTGCTTTGACATGTGACCGTAGTAGGTCTCCAGTCCGTTGTAGTGACGGATCACCACATACTTACCATAGCCGCGTGGCTCATATTTCACGATACGTACTTTTCCACTGAAGGCGGCACGGATGGTGTCACCAATATACACCTTGACGTCGATACCTTTGTGCTGGCGTCCCCAACGGGCACCGAAGTTAGAGGTCACGACGCGACTCTCGGTGGGCATGCAGAAACCACGCAGATCGATGGTCGTCTCATCGGGGAGTGACATGCCCTGATAGTGAGTCAGCTCGTTATCCCACTCATCATACAGGTCGCCTGCAGGGTTCTCAAACATTTCTTGTTCAATCAGTCGGTTGAGTGCTATGGAGTCAACAGCTTTCATCTTGCGATCCACGGGAGCCTGACGAGCCAAGAGATCCTGTCCTGCGGCAGAAGTCGTGGTGAAAAACATCAATGATAATAAAGCTGTCGTTTTTAAATTATTCAATAAGTTCATTCTTTTTGGGTTTTGTTGTCTTGCGCAAACAATATGCATAGTTATGCGCCTATGGTCTAAATTTCGGTGCAAAGATAGAAAATATATTCTAAAAACATGCAGAAAAGTGTTATCGTTAACAATATTTTGTGTTGTTTTAACACTTTTGTTAGGAAATAGCCGCCCAATTAATATTTGTTTTGCGAATTTGGCGCAGACGGTTCCACAGCATCTGATAGCGGGGAGAAGTGCATTCTGGGTCATCTTCGATGATTTTCTGGGCCTCATCGCGTGCCATCTGTACCAGTTGGCCGTCGCGTGCAATGTCGGCAATTTTTAAGTCAAAAGCCATGCCGCTCTGTTGGGTACCCTCCAGATCACCAGGACCGCGCAGTTTCAGATCGGCCTCGGCGATCCGGAAACCGTCGTTGGTGTCGCACATGATATCAATGCGCTTGCGGGTCTCCTCACTGAGTTTGAAGGGGGTGACGAGGATACAGAAACTCTGGTCGGCACCACGGCCTACGCGCCCACGGAGCTGGTGGAGCTGGGAGAGTCCGAAGCGCTGGGCGTCGAGGATCACCATGACGGAGGCGTTAGGCACATTCACACCCACCTCAATGACGGTGGTAGCCACGAGAATCTGTGTCTCACCGTTCACAAAGCGTTGCATCTCGGCTTCCTTGTCGCCGGGCTTCATCTTGCCGTGGACCTTGCTGAGACGGAATTCGGGGAATACCTGCCGCAAGACCTCAAAACCGTCTTCAAGGTTCTTGAGGTCGCTTTTCTCCGACTCTTCAATGAGTGGGAAGACGATATACACCTGACGCCCCTCGCGGATCTGTTGGCGGATGCCGTCGTAGAGTGAGGTCATGCGGGAGTCGAAGACATGGGTGGTGCGCACGGGTTTACGCCCCGGTGGCAACTCGTCGATCACACTCACGTCGAGGTCGCCATACAGTGTCATGGCCAGCGTGCGTGGGATCGGGGTGGCGGTCATCACCAGCACATGTGGCGGGTTCTGACTCTTGCTCCATAGTTTGGCGCGCTGGGCCACACCGAAACGGTGCTGCTCATCGACCACGACCATGCCCAGACGGGCAAACTGTACCGTATCTTCGATGACGGCATGGGTGCCAACGAGGATGTGGATGGTGCCGTCCATCAGGCCGTCGAGCACCTCCTGGCGCCGCTTGCCCTTCACGATGCCAGTGAGCAGGGCTACCCGTATGTCCATATCCTTCAGGAAGGCCATGATGGTCTGCAGATGCTGTTCGGCGAGGATCTCCGTGGGTGCCATGATACAGGCCTGATAGCCGTTGTCGATGGCGATGAGCATCGTCATCAGGGCCACCAGCGTCTTTCCGGAGCCCACGTCGCCCTGCAGCAGTCGGTTCATCTGGCGCCCGCTACCCGTGTCTTTACGGATCTCGCGGATCACCCGTTTCTGTGCACCTGTCAGTGGAAACGGCAGGTAGTTGTGGTAGAAGGTGTTGAACACCTCACCGACCTGAGAGAAGATATACCCCCGATATTTGCGTCGATGATCGCTGGCATACCTGACAATGTTCAGTTGTACGAAAAAGAGCTCTTCGAACTTCAGTCTGACCCTGGCCCGTTCCAGTTCCTTAGCGTTCTGCGGGTAGTGGATGGCACGCAGGGCCGCATCGCGCTCCATGAGGTGGAGTGGGGCGGTGATAAAGTCGGGGATGGTCTCCGGTAGGGGCGGCAGTTTCTCCAACAGGCCCCGTGTCAGTTTCTCAAGGGTGCGTGAGGAGAGACCGCGCTTCTTCATTTTCTCCGTGGTGGTGTAGTAGGGTTGCATGCCCATGCTCGACAGCTCCAGCTCTTCGGCACGATCCATGTCGGGGTGAGTGATGTTGATGCGGTTGTTGAAGACGGTAGGCTTGCCGAACACCACATATTCCGTACCTACTTTATAACTTTGTTTGGCATATTTGCCCCCCTGAAACCACACGAGGTCGGCTATGCCCGTGCCATCGGTGAAATGAGCCACCACTCGCTCTTTGCGCGGCCCCATCTGGAAGGTCTCAAAACTGAGGATATGTCCCACAACCTGCACGAAAGGCATGTCGCCCGTCAGTTCGTGGATGGTATAGATTTTCGACCGATCGACATGCTTGTAGGGGTAGTTCTCGAGCAGGTCGCCATAGGTATGGATGCCGAGTTCCTCGCCCAGTATCTTCTTCCTGTTAGGCCCCACCCCCGGCAGGTATTGTATGTCCTGGTCGAGAATATCCATTCTTATATGAGAACCTCCGCGATTTTCAGGTCGTAGGGGGTGGTGATCTTGATGTTCTCACGGTTGCCCTCTACGAGTGTGATGGCGTGGCCGTAGCTCTCCACCACCGAGGCATCATCGGTAAAGCCGTCGTTGTAGGGTTGGCGATTGGCAGCCTTGAGCAACTGAATATCGAAGGTCTGCGGTGTCTGCACCAGACGGTAGTCACCTCGTGGAACTGTCACCGACTTATCGCCTTCCAGGTGGCGCACCGTTTCTACGACAGGGATGACGGGGATGACGGCTTTGGCGGTACGGGCAGTCTCGTAGCAGTTGCGGATCACCTCGATGCTCGGGAAGGGGCGCACGCCATCGTGCACACCCACGACACCCTCGGCATCGTCGGGCACCAGCGCTAAGCCGTTCTGTACGGAGTGGAAACGCGTCTGACCGCCATTGGCCAGATTGTACTCCACATCAAAATGATACTCCTCACAGAGCTTCCGCCAATAGTCCTGTTGGGCTTCCGGCAGTACCAGGATGATCTGGAGCGCACTCGAGTACGCCCTGAAGCGTTCCAGCGTGCGCATCAGTACGGGCTTCCCCCCGATGAGCAGAAACTGTTTGGGGATGTCACTCCCCATGCGCAGACCCTTACCACCTGCCACAATAATGATATAGTCCATCAGGCCATCAGGTGTTTGAAACGCATACCCTCAGCAATCTGGTCGGCTGTGGCCTGGTCGGTGAGGTCTGCCAGAATGGTATAGGCATAGGGGAAGGCGGCAGCAGGTCCTTCGCCTGTGGTGATATTACCGTCAACAGTGACGAGCTCACCCGTATAGTCGGCTGTTTCAAACAACTTCTCGAAACCGGGATAGCAAGTAGCCTTCTTGCCATCGAGGAGACCGAGCTGGGCCAGTACGACGGCTGGTGAGGCACAGATGGCTGCGATCTTCTTACCGGCAGCTGCCTGCAGCTTCAGTGCCTGACATACACCCTCGTGCTCAAACAGATTGCTGGCACCTGGCATACCACCTGGCAGCATCAGCAGGTCGGCGTCGGAGAAGTCACAGGCAGTGAACATCATGTCGGCACGGATACCTACACCATGAGCTGACTCAACGATGAGATCCTCAGTGGTGCTCACCGTAATCACATCCACACCGCCACGACGCAGCACGTCAATGGGAATCAGGGCCTCTATATCCTCGAAGCCGTCTGCCAAAAACACATAAACTTTTGCCATATTATTCTTAATTTTAGGGTTTCTGATTGCAAAGTCAGTGCAAACCGAGAGCAGCGAGCTTGCTCATTGCCGAGGTGCAGCCTGACTTCGCAGTCGTTCTCGACTGCAAAGATAGGAAGAATCTTTGAAAATTGCAAGAATTTGCCATTTTTTTCTGCATTCTCACCTCTTAACTTCTTTATGTCATGTCGAGTTCCTTCCTTTGTCATGTCGAGCATAGTCGAGACATCTCATGAGATCTCTCCATGCGCTTCGCTTAGTCGAGATGACATTTGTTGGGGCGTTTTACAAATAAAATACCAAATTACATCTATTTTCAGTTATTTTTTTGTAACTTTGCACCCAAAAGGTGAAAAGATGGAGCATCGTAAAATGAAATTTGCCCTTTTTGGCAATGTCTATCAGTCGAAAAAGTCGGCGGCCATCCAGAAGGTGTTATCGACACTTTCTGTCTTTGGTGCTGAGGTCTATATCGATCAGGAGTACTATGATTTCCTGCGCGATAACCAGCAGCTCGCGCCAAGTGCCGACAAGGTGTTCACGGGTAATGATTTCGATGCTGATTTCGTGATCTCGATGGGTGGCGACGGTACGTTCCTGAAGGCTGCCAGTAGGGTGAGGGAGAAGCAGATACCCATCTTGGGTATCAACATGGGGCGCCTCGGTTTTCTGGCAGATGCCTGTCCGGAAGATATTGAGCGTTGTGTGGAAGCCTTATACAACGATGATTTCTCGATTGAGTCGCGTGCCCTGATAGAGGTCACAACCGACGGGGAGAGGTTTGAGGGCTTCAACTGTGCGCTGAACGATGTGGCCATCCTGAAGCGTGACTCTGCCTCGATGATCTCTATCCGTGCGAGTATCAACGGACAATATCTGAATACCTATCAGGCTGACGGACTGGTGATCTCTACCCCTACTGGTTCTACGGCGTATTCACTCTCCAATGGCGGTCCGATCATCGTGCCAGGTACGAAGGTGTTTTCTATGACAGCTGTCGCTCCCCATTCGTTGAACGTGCGACCAATCGTGCTGGCCGACTCGTCGGTCATCGAACTCGATGTAGAGAGTCGTAGCCACAGTTTCCTGGTGGCTATCGACGGTCGTTCGGAGAAATGCAAGGAGGGTACGAAGCTCACCCTTCGCCGGGCACCTTACGATATCCATGTGGTAAAGCGCCCAGACCATCGTTACTTCAATGCCCTTCGCGAGAAGATGATGTGGGGCATTGATGCGAGATAATCCGCTTTTATAAATAATGTATACGCGACTCTTAGCACTTAAATAATGTTAAGAAAACGCGATTTTTCCCCAAATTGTTTGGAGGGTATTGATATTTATCCTACTTTTGCAGTGTACTATTGAAGTGGTACACTATAACATTGGAGAATATAAACAAATTAGATAAGGCATTATGATAGAAGTAAGTAACATCAGTTTTAAGTATGCAGGTCAGAAAGACCTGGTATTCGATGATTTCAGTCTGAGACTGGAGGAGAACAATATCTACGGTCTGCTGGGTAAGAACGGTACAGGTAAGAGTACGCTGCTGTATCTGATCAGTGGACTGCTTCGCCCCGGGAAGGGTTCTGTTCGCTTTGATGGCGTCGAGACCAGGTTGCGTCGCCCTGAGACGCTGCAGGAGATATTCATCGTGCCTGAGGAGTTCGACCTGCCCGCGATGTCGCTCGATGCGTATGTGAAGATCAACGAGCCGTTCTATCCCCGTTTCTCCCGTGAGGTGTTGGAGGCTTGTCTGAAGGATTTTGAGCTCACGACAGACCTGAAGCTCAATGCCCTCTCGATGGGTCAGAAGAAGAAGGTGTTTATGAGCTTCGCCCTTGCCGCCGGCACGAAGGTGCTGTTGATGGATGAGCCGACCAACGGATTGGATATTCCAAGTAAGAGCCAGTTCCGCAAGGTGGTGGCACAGTATATGACGGAAGACCGCACGCTGATCATCTCTACCCATCAGGTGCACGATGTGGAGTCGCTGCTCGACCACATCTTGATTCTCTCTCAGCAGAAGCTTCTGCTCGATGCCTCTGTGGCTGAGATTACGGAGAAGTATGCTTTCGAATATCGCACGCCTGACGAGATGGAGGATGCGCTCTATGCCGAGCCGTCGCTGCAGGGCAATGCCGTCATCGCCCCTCGCAAGGCCGATAGTCAGGAAACGCAGATTAATCTCGAGCTGCTCTTTAATGCTGTAAACGAAGGTAAGATTTAGACAGAAGAACATAAGGACATAATGATTATGGTACAGTTTAATCTAAATAGATTCAGAAAGCTGGTGCGCTGGTCGCTGACAATGGACCGCCGTTGGTTCGTAAAGAACACGCTGAGTTGGCTGGTGGTGTTTACCCTGGTGTTTTTGTTCTTTACCTGTGTGACGAGGTTTAATAGCCAGCCGGCTTCATTACCGGCTTATGGGGCTTGTACGTCAATGGTGCTTTTTACCACTGTCGCCATCCTCGTGCTGGGACCCACGATGATGTTCAACAGCATGAGAGGCAAGCATGACGACCAGCGGCTGATGACGCTGCCTGCCTCGAACTTGGAGAAATACCTGATGCGCTATAGCTATTGGCTGCTGTTGCTGCCCAGTTTTGCAGGCTCGTTTGTGGTAGCCGACCTGTTGCAGTATCTGGTGAACTGGCTGTTGGGGCATGAGGGCAGGATGCTGGTGATGCAGTATATGGGGAGTCCTCAACTGAATATCGGTGCCGTGCCCCGACCCGTGGGCGTCTGCATCGTACTCACTTTCGTTCCGTTCGCACAAATACAGCTGGATCATGACGAGTGCGACGCTGATAGTCTTAGGTGTCATTTTGGGTGCCTTGTGGCCACATGATGAGATTGCCAGAAGCATCAGCAGTGATACCGCCATCAATCTGGTACGTCTGTGGGATGTGATATATCTTTTTCTGATTGCGCTTAACTTCTGGTTGTCTTACAAGTTCTTCTGCCGTCAGCAGGTGATTGGTAGATTTGTGAACTTATAAATGATGAATTATATGATGGAAAGTTTTAATATCGATCGGTTTGGAAAGACGCTGTGCTGGGTGGTAAAGGCCAACTTCCGTAACCTGATGTTCTGGACCTTAGGTTTTTTTGCCGGGGTGTTCCTGGCTGAGATGCTGGTTTTTACCTTTGCCGATTCTACAGAGAGTGCCCAAGACAGTGCTTTGTCTTTAGGAATACCCTTCTGCCTGATAGGTGTGCTGGCTTGTCTCAGCTCCATCATGTCGGATGTGAATAAGAAAACCAGGCGTACGGCATTCCTGATGCTGCCTGCCTCGAATCTGGAGAAATACCTTTCATTGGTGTTTTATGTAACTGTCGTGTGGGTGGCCTGTGTGGTATTGTCATTGATTGCTGGCGATACGTTAAGGATGGCAGTGAGGGCCCTATGTTTCGGCGACAAATGGATATCGACAATTCCCCTGTTGCTGGATGCGCTTATGCCTTATAGCCTGAAGCGACTCTGGATGCCTGAGATTGTGTTCATGGTGCTGATGCTGATATTCATCCACTCGCTATATATCCTGGGCGGCACCTGGCTGCGCAAGTATGCCTTCGTCGTGTCGAGCCTTGTTTTGATAGCCATGCCTGTCATGATACAATATCTTTGTGTAGAACCTGGAGGGCACCTTAACTTGTTTGTCATCTATGATGGTGTGCGCCATGTGAATCCATTGTCGTATGTGCTCGATGTGATGTTTGTCATCCTCGCAGCATTCAACTACTGGGCATCGTTCCGTATCTTCAAGAATTTTGAACTAATTACTAATAAGTGGACTAATTATGACATTCTCAAACGATAAACCCATCTACATCCAGATGGCGGATCGCCTCTGTGATGAGATACTTGCAGGCAAGTATCAAGACGATGACCGTATCCCGTCGGTCCGTGAATATGCCGTGCTGCTGGAGGTGAACACGAACACGGCAGTCAAAGCCTACGAGCAGCTGGCCCGTGAGGAGATTATCTACAACAAACGTGGGCTGGGCTACTTTGTGACGAAAGGGGCGAAGAAGCAGATCCTGAAGGCTCGTAAGAAGGAGTTTATGAAAGAGCGTCTGCCAGAGCTGTTCCGTCAGATGCGCTTACTGGATATCTCTATAGAAGATGTAGCCAATGCATGGGAGAAACAATGACTGTTCGTCACAATTGTGTGCATATTATCCCAAATCTTTTGGTAATATTGCAACTTTTTGTAAATTTGCAGCGTCAAACAGACAAAATAAAGTTAAACTAAGGTAAGAAGTTTGTTTTATGATACACTTACAAGACATCAACAAAACCTATCACGGTGCGCAGCCGCTTCACGTGTTGAAAGGCATTTCGCTCGATATCGCCGAAGGAGAGTTTGTCTCTATCATGGGAGCCTCGGGCTCGGGAAAGAGTACCTTATTGAATATCTTAGGTATTCTCGACAACTATGATTCGGGAACCTATGAGTTGGCTGGCGTACCCATCTGGAACCTCTCGGAGACCAGAGCTGCGGAGTATCGCAACAAGATGATAGGTTTTATATTCCAATCGTTTAATCTCATCTCTTTTAAGACCGCCGTGGAAAACGTTGAGTTGCCATTATTTTATCAGGGGGTGAGCAGGCGCAAGCGCCATCAGATGGCCCTGGAATACCTGGAGAAGCTAGGATTGCTGGATTGGGCCGAGCATTACCCCAATGAACTGTCGGGAGGACAGCGCCAACGCGTGGCAATTGCCAGAGCACTCATCACCCGTCCACAGATCATCCTGGCCGATGAGCCTACGGGCGCACTCGATTCCAAGACCTCTGTGGAGGTGATGCAGCTGCTCAAGCATCTGAACGAAGAAGAGGGCATGACCATTGTGGTGGTGACTCACGAGAGCGGTGTGGCAAACGAGACGAATAAGATCGTACATATCAAGGACGGCATCATCGGCAAGATTGAGGAGAACCTCGACCATAATGCCAGCCCCTTCGGCAGTGGAGAATATATCAAGTAACTAGGCGTACTAGGCATCCTAGTAAAAATAGAAAATTATGCGAGATATTTTTGTAGAAATATGGCAGACGGCGCGGCGGAACAAGCTCCGCACGACGCTTACGGGATTTGCCGTGGCGTGGGGCATCTTCATGCTGATCGTGCTGTTGGGGGCCGGTAATGGTCTCATCAATGCCAACCTGAAGCAGAACGAAGACTGGCTGTCGAACTCGATGGAGGTCTGGGGCGGTATGACGTCCAAACCCTATCAGGGACTGAAGGAAGGTCGCAGGATCAGACTGCAGACACCTGACCTTGCCATGACGGAGTCGGACTTCCCGGAACATGTCGATGAGGTGGGTGCTCGTTATGAGACCAGTACAACCATCAGTTACGGCGATGAGTATATCAGCACCACGATAGCAGGTGTCTATCCAGTACATACCAAGATCAACAAGCACGATATGCTCTACGGACGCTTTGTGAACGATCTCGATATGCGTGAGAAGCGCAAGGTGCTGGTGCTGAGCAACAAGCAGGCTGAAGAGTTGGCTCCGAAAGACTATTCTGCCTTGCTGGGCAAGTATGTGAAGGTGGGCAACTTTGCTTTCAAGGTGGTTGGTATCTATAAGGATCGCGAAGAAGGGCAGGCCGAGGCTTACTCCAGCTATGCCGTCATCAAAGGCATCTACGGTGCCAACAATGATGAGGTGGGTAGCCTGGAATATACCTTCCACGGTCTGACGACAGAGAAGGCTAACGATGATTTTGAAAAAGAGTATCGTCGTCGTCTGAATGCCAACCATCAGGTGCATCCTGACGATGAGCGTGCCTTCTGGATATGGAACGGCTATACAAGGAGCTTGCAGATGGAGCAGGGTATAGCCATCATCCGCACAGCCCTGTGGGTTGTCGGACTCTTCACACTTCTATCAGGTATCGTGGGTGTGTCGAATATCATGCTTATCACCGTGAAGGAGCGTACCCATGAGTTCGGTATCCGTAAGGCCATTGGTGCCAAGCCCTGGGGCATCCTGAAGCTGATTATCATTGAGAGTGTGATCATCACTACCTTTTTCGGTTATGTCGGTATGGTGCTGGGTGTAGCAGCCAATGAGTATATGGATGCGACGGTAGGCCACGAGACCATTGACACAGGACTCTTCAAGGCCACCATGTTCCTGAATCCAACCGTTGGACTGGATGTGTGCTTCGAGGCAACGATGGTGATGGTGATAGCTGGTACAATCGCAGGACTGATCCCTGCTTTCAAGGCAAGTAGGATCCGTCCGATAGAGGCGCTTCGCGCCGACTAGCCAGGCTAGGGATGCTAGGCATACTAGAAATACTAGAAGATTATGAGAGTAGATTTAGATTCATACAGAGAAATACTTGATACGCTGACTCGTAACAAGTCGCGTTCGTTCTTGACAGGCTTCGGTGTGTTCTGGGGTGTGTTCATGCTCGTGGCACTCATCGGAGGTGGTCAGGGACTGAAAGAGATGCTGGAGAAGAACTTCGAAGGGTTTGCCCAGAACACCGTTATCGTGTGGAGCCAGCAGACCTCGAAGGCCTATAAAGGTTTCCGCAAAGGACGTTGGTGGAGCATGGACTATAAGGATATCACCCGTATTCACCAGCGCGTGCCTGAGCTCAACGTTGTGGCACCTGTGCTCTTTGCACCTTGGGGCAAGACGAACACTGCCTATTACAAGGACCAGAAGACCACGCCACGTATTCAGGGATGTACACCGGAATATGCCAAGGTAATCGCACCAAAGCTCTATTACGGACGCTATATCAATGAGGTCGATATGAAGGAACGCCGTAAGGTGTGCGTCATCGGAAAGAGGATCTACAAGGAACTCTTCAAGGAAGGTGGCGACCCATGTGGCAAGTCAATACGCGTCGATTCAACCTATTACGAGGTGATCGGTGTGGACTATGCTTCATCGGGGGGTATGAACATCAATGGTCGTGCAGAACAGAAAATAACGCTGCCGCTGACACTGATGCAGGAGATCTATAACCGAGGTAAAGAGGTGGATATGATTGTAGCTACAGGTCGTCAGGGCGTGGTGATGTCGAAGTTGACAGACCGTATCCGTGAGTCCGTCACGATGGGGCACTTCGTGGATCCCACCGACGAGCAGGCTGCGATGGTATTTAATACTGAGGTAGTCTTCCAGATGCTTGACAACCTCTTTAAAGGCGTTAATTTCCTCATCTGGCTTGTGGGTCTCGGAACCCTGCTTGCAGGTGCCATCGGCGTGTCGAACATCATGATGGTGACGGTGCGTGAACGAACCACGGAGATCGGTATCCGGCGTGCCATCGGAGCCACCCCCAAGATGATTCTCTCGCAGATTATCTCAGAGAGTATCGTGCTGACCCTTGTAGCAGGTATGAGTGGTATCTTCTTCGGGGTGATGATCCTGCAGATGCTCGAAATGGGTAATACCGAGGACGGTATCGTGACAGCTCACTTCCAGGTAGGTTTCTGGACAGCTATCTTTGCAGCCATTGTGGTGTCGGCCATGGGTGTCCTCGCAGGACTTGCGCCAGCAGCCCGGGCCATGACTATCAAACCTGTTGATGCGATGCGAGATGAGTAAGAATGAAAGAATGAAATAATGTAAAAATGAAATAATTATGAAAAAGTACAGCAAACTGATTATCGCAGCGATTATCGCCCTGATTTTCATCGGAACATTCGTGTTCCTCTGGCAGAAGAGCCAACCCAAAGAAGTTGTCTATAACGAGTTCACTCCGAAGTTGGAGGACATCCAGAAGACAACCATCATCACCGGTAAGATTGAGCCCCGCAACGAGGTGAATATCAAACCGCAGATCTCAGGTATCATCACTGACCTCTACAAGGATCCAGGTGATATCGTAAGTGCAGGCGATGTGATAGCTAAGGTGAAGGTGATTCCTGACATGGCTCAGCTGTCAAGTGCAGAAGCACGTGTGCGCCTGTCGGAGATCAACCTGAAACAGGCTCAGGTAAACTACGATCGTGAAGAGAACCTGTACAACCAGAAACTCGTCTCTGCCGATGAATTCGATAAGATCAAACAGGCCCTGCATCAGGCCAAGGAGGAGAAGATGGCCGCTATCGATGCCCTGCAGGTGGTGCGCGATGGTGTCTCTAAGTCGAATGCCTCGGCTTCATCAACCCTGATCCGTTCTACCATCTCTGGCAGAATCCTCGACATCCCAGTGAAGGTGGGTAATATGGTGATCCTCTCCAATAACTTCAACGATGGTACCACCATTGCCTCTGTGGCAAACATGAATGATCTCATTTTCCGTGGTAATATCGATGAGACGGAGGTGGGACAGCTGGTAAATGACATGCCTATGAAGATTACCATCGGTGCCCTGCAAGACCTGAAGTTCGATGCCAATCTGGAGTATATATCCCCGAAGGCTGTCGAGAACAATGGTGCCAATCAGTTTGAGATCAAGGCAGCCGTGAAGCTTGCCGAAGGCAGTCAGATCCGTTCTGGCTACAGTGCCAATGCCGAGATCGTACTGTCATCAGCCCACAAGGTGCTCAGCGTGCCTGAGAGTGCTATTGAGTTCAGCGGCGACTCTACCTTTGTCTATGTGATCAAAGGTGAAGGCAAGGAAAAAACCTACGAACGTACCCAGGTCACGACCGGACTCTCTGACGGTGTGAATATTGAGATTAAGAAGGGTATCACGCAAAAGGATAAGGTGCGTGGTCCTGAGGTGATAAGTGATGATAATAAGGAATAATGCCGTATGAAAAGAATTGTTTTTATAGTTCTTCTAGTCATATTAGCCAAGTTAGATGTACTGGCCCAAGATAAGCAGTGGACGCTCCGTGAGTGTGAGGACTATGCTATAGCTCATAACATCACCGTTAAACAGAGTGAGGTGGCACGCGAGAAACAGACGTATGCCCTCTCTACCGCCCGTAACAGCCGTTTGCCGAACCTCTCTGGTACTTTGAATGAGGGCCTCTCCTTCGGACGTGGTCTGACGGCGGAAAACATTTACGAAAAAACGAACACCAGTAACACCTCGCTCCAGCTACAGACCGCCGTACCCCTGTTTACAGGTTTTGAGATTCCTGAGAACATCAAACTCAATCGACTGAACCTCGAAGCACTGACGGAGGATCTGGAGAAGGCAAAGAATGATATCCGTATGCAGGTGGCAAAGGCCTATGTGCAGATACTCTACAATCAGGAGATTGCAGCGGTGGCTCATCGCCAGATTACGATCGACTCCATGCAGGTGGTTCGACTGACGGCTTTCGTGAATAACGGTAAAGCCAGTGTCTCAGAGCTATCCCAGCAGGCAGCCACCCTGGCCAACAGTCGTCTGACAGCGACTCAGGCCGACAATACCTTAAGAATGTCGATTCTGACGCTTACCCAGTTGCTTGAACTGCCCACACCAGAAGGCTTCTCTATTGTTACCCCCAATCTGGAATCACTAGATGCGCTGGAGGAAGTGAGACTCTTGACCCCTGACGATATCTATGCCGAAGCCATCACCTTCAAACCGGAGATCCGTTCAGAGCAGCTCCGTCTGCAGGGTCGTGAGCACAGCATCAACGTGGCTAAGGCAGGTTACTATCCGAAATTGAACTTCACTGCAGGTCTGGGATCGAACTACTACACCACCAGTTCGCGCGATTCCGATCCCTTCGGCAGACAGTTGAAGAATAACTTCAGCCAGTCAGTCAATTTCAGTTTGAATATTCCCATCTTCAGTCGTTTCCAGGTGCGCAACAATGTGCGAAGTGCCCGTGCCGACCGTCTGAATCAGGAACTGAAGCTCGAGAACGCGAAGAAGACTCTCTACAAGGATATCCAGCAGGTGTATTACAATGCCCTGAATGCCCACTCTAAAGAGCGGAGCTCTAAGGAGGCCATGCAGAGTTCAGAGGATGCTTTCACGTTGATGCAGGCCAAATATGAGAATGGTAAGGCCACCATCACAGAGTTTAATGAGGCTAAGAATAAATATCTGAAGGCAGAATCAGACTTCGTGCAGGCACGTTACGAGCGCCTTTACCAGTCGGCGCTCCTCGACTTCTATCGAGGCAAGGATCTGGATTTCTAATATCAATAATGCGAGGAGATTTCCCTCGCATTATTTATTTCTTATGACGATTGGCACGTTGCTCACGGTATTTTGCCTTCTGGCGGGCACTGCCGCTCCCATGGGCTCCCGTGATATATTGCTTCTTCTTGGCTTTGGTCTTTACCTTGCCATTGTCCTTAGGCTTGTCACCTCCACGTCCGAAGTTGATGCCGTTTTCGAGGATATTCTGAAAGTCGTCCATATTAATGATGGAATAAACGTACGCCTGTAAACGCCATGGCGATGCCATACTTGTCGCAGGTTTCAATCACATGGTCATCACGAACAGAGCCACCAGCCTGGGCGATGAACTCCACGCCGCTCTTATGAGCGCGCTCGATGTTATCGCCAAAGGGGAAGAATGCATCTGAACCCAGAGCCACCTTCGTGTTCTGAGCAATCCAGGCTTTCTTCTCTTCCATCGTCAGCACCTCGGGCTTCTCCTTGAAGAACAGCTGCCAGGTACCCTCGCGCAGCACGTCGTCGTGATCCTCAGAGATATATACGTCGATGGTGTTGTCGCGGTCAGCACGGCGGATATTGTCGATGAAAGGCAGGTTCATTACCTTCGGATGCTGGCGCAGCCACCAGATATCAGCCTTGTTACCTGCCAGACGAGTACAGTGGATACGGCTCTGCTGGCCGGCACCGATACCGATGGCCTGTCCGTCCTTTACGTAGCACACAGAGTTCGACTGGGTGTACTTCAGGGTGATCAGGGCGATGATCAGGTCGCGCTTAGCCTCAGGCGAGAAAGTCTTGTTCTGGGTGGGCATATTCTCAAAGAGGGCATCGTCATCGAGCTTGATCTCGTTACGACCCTGCTCAAAGGTGATGCCGAACACCTGCTTGCGCTCGATGGGCTCTGGCACGTAGGTGGGATCAATCTTAATCACGTTGTAAGTACCCTTGCGCTTATCCTTCAGGATCTCGATGGCCTCAGGGGTGAAGTCGGGTGCAATCACACCATCGCTCACCTCGCGCTTCAACAGCTTGGCAGTAGTAGCGTCGCAGGTATCAGAGAGGGCCACGAAATCACCGTAGCTTGACATGCGGTCAGCACCACGGGCACGGGCATAGGCACAGGCAATGGGACTCTCGTCGAGACCCTGCACATCGTCAACGAAGTAGATCTTCTTCAGGGTATCGCTCAGAGGCAGACCCACGGCAGCACCCGCGGGGCTCACATGCTTGAACGAGGCGGCAGCAGCCAGACCCGTAGCAGCCTTCAGCTCCTTCACCAACTGCCAGGCATTAAAGGCATCGAGGAAATTGATGTAGCCAGGACGACCGTTGATCACTTCGATGGGTAACTCGCCCTCTGTCATAAAGATGCGTGAGGGCTTCTGGTTCGGATTGCATCCGTACTTGAGTGCTAATTCTTTCATTGTTTTCGTGAATTTTTTAATTCTGGGTGCAAAATTACAAAAAATAATTGTAAATTTGCACCGCTTTTATATAAATAATATGGAGAAGAAACGTGTTGCCCTTCGTAAGCTGCTCGAAGCAGTAGAGAAGGAAATCCTCCGAAAGCCCGATAGAAAGGTACTTGACCGCCTCTCGCTTTTAGCTGGATTTCAGGACTGGAAATCATTCCAGGATGCACTTCACGGCGATGTCAGTGCCGATGAGAACTACAAGTAAAAAGAGAGGCTCCTGTTGTGGAACCTCTCTTTGTTGCTTTTCTTATTCACCAACGTTGTGGCGCTTCTCCTTAATACG
>CACZTJ010000071.1 GCA_902784065.1 uncultured Prevotellaceae bacterium
ACGAAATTGATCCACGAAGGACTGACGTGCTGTGATTTGGAAGTCAGGATCTCCACCTGGTCACCACTGTTTAACTTATGTGAGAGTGGCACGAGCTTATGGTTCACCTTTGCTCCGATGCAATGACTGCCGAGGAAGGTGTGAATGGAGAATGCGAAGTCGAGAGCCGTACAACCAGCTGGCAGCGTGCGGATCTCGCCCTTTGGAGTAAACACAAATATCTCTGATGCGAAGAGATTCAATTTGATGGTGTCGAGGAAGTCCATCGCATCGGGCTGAGGATCGTCGAGAATCTCCTTGATGGTACCCAGCCACTCGTTCAACTCGTTCTCGTCTTCCGTATATTCGCTATCCACACCGTCCTTATACTTCCAGTGAGCAGCGAATCCCTGTTCGGCAATCTCGTTCATACGATCAGAACGGATCTGTACCTCTATCCAGCGCCCTTGTTTCGACATTAGTGTTACGTGGAGGGCCTGATAGCCGTTGGCCTTTGGCTGTGAGAGCCAGTCGCGCAAACGGTCAGGGTGTGACTTGTAGATCTTCGAGATAGCGACGTAAATCTTGAAGCACTCGTTTACCTCATCCTCTCTCACATTCGGTGTAAAAATGATGCGCACGGCGAGGATGTCGTATATTTCCTCAAATGTGACGTGCTTGTTTTGCATCTTGCTCCATATGGAGTAAGGCGTCTTGACGCGTTCTTTGATCTCATACTGGATACCCATCTGTTTCAGAGCAGCCTCAATGGGCTCAGTAAACTTAGAGAATAACTCGTCGCGTGAAGCACGGGTCGATTGGAGCTTGGCTTCTATCGATGCATATTCCTCTGGGTGTTCGAACTTAAAACTTAGGTTCTCAAGCTCCGACTTTACCTTGTTCAGACCCAAACGATTGGCTAACGGGGCATAGATATAAAGCGTCTCACCTGCAATCTTATACTGTTTGTTGGCTGGTTGCGAGTCGAGGGTGCGCATGTTGTGCAGACGGTCGCAGATCTTAATCAGGATTACGCGGATGTCGTCGCTCATCGTGAGCAGCAACTTCTTGAAGTTCTCTGCCTGTGCTGAGGCCTGTTCACCGAAAATTCCACCGCTGATCTTTGTCAGACCATCGACGATCATTGCAATCTTCTCACCAAAGATGTTGGAGATATCCTCAACGGTGTAGTCGGTATCCTCCACCACATCGTGGAGAAGGGCAGCGCATATACTTGTAGAGCCTAATCCGATCTCCGCACAAGCGATTTGTGCTACGGCGATAGGATGCATGATATACGGCTCACCCGACAGACGGCGTACGCCTCTGTGGGCTTGTTTTGCGAAGTTGAAGGCCTTTGTGATGAGATCGACCTTCTTGCGGTGGCGTGATGCCAAGTAACTGTTCAGAAGTGTCTCAAACGCATCATTGATCAGTTTCTCATCCGCATCTTCGGAGTATATCTGCTGCTCTACATCCATAGTTTACCTCCTTCTACGTGACTTTTTCTTTGACGAACTCTTCTTCCTGCTGGTAGCCTTGCTGCGTTTATGTGCAGTGCTCCTGCCACGCTTATATCTTGCACTTCTGTTGCGTGCATAACGGCTACTCTTCCGACCCAAACGTGAACGCTTCTTACTATACGTGGGCAGATCGTCGTTCACATCGACGATGGCCCGTTTCGTAAACAGCTCTACGCGACGATAGTTATACACCGAGTCCTCCAGGTCGATATACTTCATGATGTCAGCAATGGGCATCCTGACGGCATAAGGTTTGGTGTTGCCTGGAATGATGTCACGACGGAACTCAGGGTTCAGTGAGCGCAGCATATCGAGGTCAGTACCCACCACTGCTGCAATCTGTTCCAGATGGATGTCCTTGCTGATCATGATTGTGTCGCTCTTTGCAGGCAGGCCAGAGTTCATCGGACAGATATTGTGCTCACAATAATAATTCATGATGTAGTTGGCCGCAATGAAGGCGGGCACATAGCCACGTGTCTCTGCAGGCAGATAGGGGTAGAGTTTCCAGTAGTCTTTCTCGCCACCAGCACGGTGGATGGCCTTGTTGATGTTCTCTGGTCCGCAGTTATAGGCGGCAATTACGAGGTTCCAGTCACCGAAGATACGATAGAGGTCGCGCAGGTAACGGGCAGCAGCATACGAAGACTTCACTGGTGCACGACGCTCATCCACTAAGGAGTTTACTTCCAGACCGTATTGGCGACCTGTGGCTAGCATGAATTGCCAGAGACCAGTGGCGCCAACGCGTGAGACAGCCTTCGGATTGAGTGCCGACTCGATGATGGGCAGGTACTTCAACTCTAACGGCAACTGGTAAGTTTCTAACGCCTGCTCAAACAGTGGCATATAGAAGTTCGCCGCTCCCAGCATATAACTCACGGAGTAACGCAGACGGCCGCTGTAACGGTCGATGAATCGCTGTACAATGTCATTGTATGCCAGTTCCATCACTGAGGGGATGCGACTCAGACGGGCCACAAATTCCTCTTTTGGATAGGTGGGGTTCTCGTTGGTCATCTCGCAGTCGCCTGGTGTCCCCAAGAAAGTACGCGACATATAGAGGTTCAACAGACTGTCGAGATCATAGGTCATGGCCTCGGGGAATTCAATCACTTCCTCGTTGCCCTCCTTGTCGGTGACGGCAATCTCGTCTTCTATAGGTACAAACAGACTGTCGGCTTCTTCCTCTTCTTCGTCGAAGTCATCAATGACCGTTTGTGCTGATAGCGGTACGCTGCAAAACAGCATTGCCGCAAAACTTAAAATCTTTATGTTATCCATTATGATCATATTCATTAAAAATTAAGGCTACACTGCAAGCCCACTGAAGAGTTGTCGAGAATATTTCTCGACGATCCATTATTGATGATCGTTGGCTCCACTTTCAGACTCAGATCCTTCGAGATGTCGAACACAGAGAGTTCCGCATCGACATATGCATCGATCACCGAAAGGGCATACACACCAAGCATCACGAAGAAACTAAGGTCGCGCCAGCGTCTGTATTTATCTTTTCTTTTCCTGAAGATCTCTTCATAGCGCTTCTTGTCCGCATCTGTCTTGATGGTTGCGCCGAGATGCAGGAACTGGTTGTAGCTCTGGGTATCAGGATCGTTATCCATCAGATCGACATAGGCCTGAGAATAGTCCTTATACATTGTGTTGTTCCAGTTCATCGCATAGATACATCCCATAAATCCACCATAGATGAATGGCAGCTTCCAATATTTGCGGTTGTATATCTGTCCACCGCCAGGGATGACCAATGCGAGCCAGAGTGCACGCTTCGGGTTGGGGCGCCAGGTGCTCCAGTCTTTAGGCACCTTGAGCTTCTTGGTCTTATTTACGATACTATCCACGTTCAGGCTGACTGGGACGCCTTCTGTCGTTGTCAGACTGTCTGTTGCTATCAGTGAATCAGCTTTCTCCTGTGCGGATAGCCCTTGAAGACCAGCCAGCAGGAAGCATACGGCTATGATCACTCGACGTATTATGTTTCTATCTTGTCTCAATGTCAATCTTTCATTTTATCAATGATGTTCATCACGCGCTCCAACTCATCCTCATTGTTGAACGGGATGCTGATCCTTCCCTTCGTCTGTGGTGAGCAGGTCATCTGTACTTTCACTTGAAACAACTCTGACAAACGGTCTCTGAGGATACTGAACTCCAAAGGCAGTTGGGTGACACCAGCCGTCTTCTTCGCTTGCTGTAGATTCTCGCCGTTCTTGAGAAGCTGCACCAGTTCCTCAACCTTTCTCACGGAGTAGTTGTTGCGCTGAATCTCCTTAAACAGCTTCAACTGTTGCGACGGACTGTCGATGGAGAGTAGCGAACGGGCGTGCCCCATGTCGATATCCTTGTTCTTCAAAGCCATCTGAATCTGTGCGGGCAACTTCAGCAGGCGCATATAGTTCGTCACTGAGGTACGGCTCTTTCCCACACGTGCAGAGATCTTCTCTTGCGTCATACCAGTGGCTTCTGCCAGATGCTGATAGGCCAGCGCGATCTCTATCGCATTCAGATCCTCGCGCTGGATATTCTCCACCAGTGCCATCTCCATTGCGTTGTCGTCCTCCACCGTACGGATATAGGCGGGGATCGAGGTCAGACCTGCCATTTGTGAGGCACGCCAACGGCGCTCTCCGGCAATGATCTGATAGGTTGTATCGGGCATCTGGCGAACGGTGATCGGGGTCACCAGACCGATCTCACGGATGCTGGCAGCCAGTTCCTGAAGAGCAGACTCGTCAAACTCCCTTCGAGGCTGGTTCGGGTTGGCCTTAATCATGTTGATGGGCACCTCATTCAAGTTTGAGCTGCCCTTTGTCTGTACATCATGGGTGTCAATCAAGGCATCCAGTCCGAGCCCTTTGCTACCACTGATATTATCTAAACCGCGTCCGAGAACGTTGCGGTCGTATTTCTTCTTTACAGCCATTATTGTCTATTTGCTTTTGTCGTTTTTGAAGATGATTTCCTTTGCTAATGCCAGGTGGTTTTTCGCACCTGTAGAGTCGGCATCGTAGAGGATTACTGGCAGACCGTGACTGGGACTCTCCGATAGTTTTACGTTACGCTGGATGACCGTCTTGAACACCAGTTCCTGGAAGTGACGTTTCACCTCATCGTAGATCTGATTAGCCAGACGGAGGCGGCTGTCATACATCGTCAGCAGGAAGCCCTCGATTTCCAGCATCGGGTTTAACTTATTTTTGATAATCTTGATGGTATTCAGCAACTTGCTGATGCCTTCGAGTGCGAAATACTCACACTGCACAGGGATAATCACAGAGTTCGCAGCTGTCAGGGCATTCACAGTGATGAGGCCTAGCGACGGAGAACAGTCGATGAGGATGTAGTCGTACTCCTCACGGATGGGCTCAAGCAGGCGCTTAATCACCTTCTCGCGCTCGTTGAGGTTCAGCATCTCGATTTCTGCTCCCACCAGGTCGATATGACTGGGGATGATGTCGAGTCCCTCGATGTCGGTTGTATAGATGGCTTCATGCACATCGGTGTGATTGATGATGCACTCGTATAATGAGCACTCCACTTCCGTGATATCTACGCCCAGACCGCTGGAGGCATTAGCCTGCGGGTCTGCATCTACCACGAGAACGGTCTTTTCCAAGGTAGCCAGTGAGGCGGCCAGATTGATGGTCGTCGTCGTCTTGCCTACACCGCCCTTTTGGTTTGCCAAAGCAATAATCTTACCCATTTTATCTTGATTAAAAACGAAATTTGTGCGCAAAGTTACAAAATAATTAAGAAATAATAATTATGAATTAAGAGATTTTTGTAACTTTGCAGCCAAATCAATAATATTTTATGGAAATTAAACGACCACTTTTGCTTATTTCCAATGATGATGGTTATGCCGCTAAGGGTATTTGTGAGCTTGTAGAGATGGTGTCCGCCTATGGCGATATCATCGTATGCGCCCCAGAATCGGCCCGTAGCGGTTTCTCTTGTGCCTTTTCTGCCACCGTACCTCTGAGACTCCAATTGCATGAAAAGCGCGAGGGGGTTGAAATATGGTCGTGCAATGGAACCCCTGTCGATTGTGTGAAGATCGCATTGGCAGAGCTCTGTCCGCGTCGTCCCGATATGGTGATCGGTGGTATCAATCACGGTGACAATGCCTCGGTGAACGTGCATTACAGTGGCACGATGGGTGTTACCATCGAAGGCTGTATGAAATATATCCCCTCTCTGGCCTTCTCGCTTTGCGATCATGATGAGGATGCCGACTTCAAGCCGTTGCGCCCCTACATACAGACCATTACTAAGAAGGTGTTGGCCGATGGTCTGCCTCAAGGTGTCTGCCTGAATGTGAATTTCCCCAAGGTACCCGCCTATCAGGGTGTAAAGATCTGCCGTATGGCCAAAGGTACATGGGACAATGAGGTGACACAGTGCCATCATCCCCGCGGCTACGACTACTGGTGGATGGTGGGGCGTTACACCAATGATGAGCCCGATGCCGAAGATACCGACAACTGGGCCCTGAGTCACGGCTATATAGCCATCACACCCACGCAGATCGATGTGACCGCTTATCAGGCCCTCGACCTCATCAAAAGCTGGTGCCTATGAAATATTACCTGATAGCAGGAGAAGCATCTGGCGACCTACATGCCTCACGACTCATCCATGCCTTACGACTAGAAGACGCACAGGCAGAGTTCCGCTGTTTCGGAGGTGATCTGATGGCAGCCGAGGGCGCCACGTTGGTGAAGCACTACCGCGAACTTGCCTATATGGGTTTCGTCCCCGTGTTGCTTCATTTGCGTACTATTTTGGGAAACATGCGGCAATGTAAGGAGGATATCACCGCATGGCGCCCTGATGTTGTGATTCTTGTGGATTATCCGGGCTTTAACCTTAGCATCGCCAAATATGTGAAGGCGCAGGGCATTTGTCCTGTATATTATTATATCTCTCCGAAGATCTGGGCGTGGAAAGAGTACCGCATCAAGCAGATTAGTCGTGATGTGGATGAACTCTTTTCGATCCTGCCTTTCGAGGTGCCTTTCTTCGAGGAGAAACACCATTATCCCATTCATTATGTGGGTAATCCTACGAAAAATGAGGTGGAGGAATATCTTGCAGTTGCAGGCAGGAGCACCGCATCTGACAAGCCCGTTATCGCCCTGCTCGCAGGCTCCCGAAAACAGGAAATCAAAGACAACCTGCCAGCGATGCTCTCTGCCGTGAAGGGATTGGAGACTACCTACCGCATCGTACTAGCTGGCGCTCCAGCCATCGAGGCCGACTACTATCGTCAATTCGTAGCCGATAGTGGGGTAGAGGTGGTCTATAACCAGACCTACCAGCTGTTGTCTGAGGCCCATGCAGCCCTCGTCACCAGCGGAACCGCTACCCTCGAGACCGCCCTTTTCAATGTACCTCAGGTGGTGTGTTATGAAACGCCGCTTCCCTGGCTCATCGGTCGTCTGCGTAAGCTGGTGCTCAAAGTGAAATACATCTCCTTAGTCAACCTTGTGGCCGACCGTGAGGTGGTGCGCGAGTTGGTGGCCGATACCTTCAGTGTGGAGAATATCCGTATGGAACTCAATAAGATTCTTGAAGGCCCCGCCCGTGAGGCGATGCTCTCAGGTTATGAAGAGGTGCGCCGACGCTTAGGCGATCAGTGCGCGCCCGAACAAGCAGCTCGAATGATATATACATTAATTAATAACCATTAAAGAAAAAAATGAACATGAAAAAACTGATTCTTTTTGGTGTGATGACCCTGATGGGACTCACCACACAGGCACAGAACATCCAGTTGCACTACGACTTCGGACGTAGCATCTATTCAGAGCAGTTCGGTGGCCCCCAGAGCGACGATGTCATGCGCCGCCAGAAGGTGACACTGACCCTCGAACAGTTCAAGGCCGACAACTGGGGTTCTTGGTTCTACTTCGTGGATATCGACTTCAGCAGCAAGTTTGTAGAAGGCGCCTATGCTGAGATCTCACGTGAGTTTAAATTCGGCAAGCAATCACCCTTTGCAGCCCACATCGAGTACAACGGAGGTCTGAACCGTGTGGGCAGCTATCAGCAGGCAGCGCTCCTCGGTGCCGCTTACAACGGCCATTCCGAGGATTTCTCGAAGACTTGGTCGGTACAGCTCATGTATAAGCAATACTTCAAGAGCTATGCCTATACCCGTGCCTACAGCAGCTTTCAGCTCACGGGTGTGTGGGGTATCAACTTCGCCCATAACAAATGCCGTTTCAATGGCTTCATCGACTTCTGGCGTGGCGAGAACTGGCGTCCAGGTAAAGAGGGTCATGGCATGCTCGTCATCCTCACCGAGCCGCAGTTCTGGTATAATTTCACCGATCACTTCTCTGTAGGTAGTGAGGTGGAGATCAGCAACAACTTCATCTATAATGTGGTAGATGACAAGTCGTTCTTCATAAACCCGACACTGGCCGTTAAGTGGAACTTCTAGTAAAATAAATAAAGTGAGGTGCTTCAAATCTGAAGCACCTCACTTGTTAAAAGGCGAACCGTCAAGGCATATAATAGTTGGTCAAGAAATAGGTCCTCTCCCAATCCACTATCTTTAGCTCAGACTCCTTAGCCGTATGGATGTCGAACTCGTCGAGCACCATCACCTGCCTGTCCTTCATGTCGTAAAGCGGCCACTCCTTGGCCTTGCCGTCGGGCGATTCGGCTGCGCTAAGCGACGGATTGCCGGTCTTGGCGAACTGTACCCACATCTTGCGCATGGTCTTAGAGAAGGTTTCGTCGTATGCTCTTCCTGTGAACTCTGTGATCTCCGGATGGGCAAACACTACTGGCAGTTCTGACGCATGACCGGCCTTGATGTACGGCTGGGAGGATTCAACCCTATAATAGTAGGTGTACGACTTACCGCCAGCCTTGGTCTGTTCATCCGACAGTCTGATTTGCGGAGCGACAAACATCAGCTGACTGAACAGATTGACGGTAGGCTCGTAGCTTTCTCCCTGGATGTCGTTGAGGTAGCTCTTCACCAATGCCTGCTCCTTGTCGGTCAGCTGGGCGAGTTTCTCTGCCGTGCGGCCTTCGGCCCACGCATTCCAGGCTTCCTCTCCGATGGCTCCCATGAAGGTATTCATTTCATCCTTATCGCAGCCCTGAAGGAACTCGATGTCCTTGGCAGCGCCGTTGGCGTATGCCTCCCATGGATCAAGCGGCAGGTATATGCCGTCTCGCTCTGGGAAAGTACGTACGCCGAGTACATTATATAAGCCGAGCAAGGGTGCCCACACATTCATGATATCCTCGGCACTGATCTTCAACAGGTCAGCGACAGTCTTACAGCCGAGTTTCTCCATCAGGTTGTTCGTACGTGCGATGGCTTGCTCCGTACTTCTCGTCTGGGCGGGAGCGCCACTTTGTGCGATGACACGCTTGAAATACTGATGCGAGCCTTTGATAAGCGGAAGCAGGGTACAGCTTGCGGCACCTGCCGATTCACCCCAGATGGTCACATTGTCAGGGTCGCCGCCGAAAGCTGCAATATTCTCGTGAACCCACTTCAGCGCCTTGATCTGATCCAAAAGCCCCAGGTTCTGAGCGTCAGGATAGTCCTTGCCGTCTGACAGGTGCGACAGGTGGAAAAAGCCGAAGACATTGATTCTGTAACTAATGGTTACAACAATGACATCAGGATTTTCATTCAGCAAATTGGTGCAGTCGTACATCGGGTCAGTCGTTCCGCCTACATCGAAACCACCACCGAAGATCCATACGATGACCGGTTTCTTTTTTGCAGCCTCCTTGTCAGCCTTCCAGTCGTCGGGCGTTACATCTACCGGGGCTTTCCAGCGCAGGTTGCCGACAGGCTGCTGACCTACAAACGGAATGCCTTTATAGGAAATGATGTTATCTGCCTTCTTGCCAACGAAGGTTCCGTTAATACACTTGACGGCCAGCGATTGGTCGTAATTGCCGTCGGTAATCTTCTGATTTTTACCGTTCTGTTCCATATTCTCTTTCAAAATTTCATGATTTAAAGCATATAATACTTGGTGAGGAAATAGGTCCTCTCCCAATCCACTATCTTTACTTCGGATTCCTTTGCCGGATGGATGTCGAACTCGTCGAGTACCATCACCCGCTTGTTGTCCAGGTCGTAGAGGGGCCACTCCTTTGCCTTACCATCGGGAGAGAGGTCCGCGCTGAGCGACGGGTTGCCGGTCTTGGCGAACTGTACCCACATCTTGCGCACGGTCTTGCAGAAGGTTGCATCGAATTCCCTACCCGTATCGGCACTCATCTCCGGATGATTGAATACGACCGAAAGTTCTATGGCATGTCCGCATTTCATAATCGGATCGGGCGACTCGGGTGTGAAGTAATAGGTGTATGCCTTGCCACCGCCCATCGTCTGGCACTCAGACAGCTTGATGGTGGGCACAATAAACCAGCTCTGGCTGAAGAGACTGCTGTCTGGCTGAAAATAGTCACCCTTCACATCTTTCATGTAGCTCTCGACCAGTGCTTTCTCGTCAGCTGGCAACTGGTCAAACTTCTCCTGCTTACGCGCAGCGATCCAATTGTCCCAGCCTTCCTTGCCGAAGCTGGACACGAAGAAGTTCATCTCGTCCTTGTTGCAACCTACCAGAATCTCCAAGTCCTTCGCTGCACCGTTGGCGCTGGTGTGCAAAGTTGACTGCTGTAGCTGTTTCCAGAAGCTTGTCGCCATCGACCTTCAGAAGATCGGCAACCGTCTTGCAACCGAGCGCCTCCATCAGTTTGTTGGTGCCTTCGATACCTTCTTCCGGAGATCTCGTCTGGTTCACAGAACCGCTCTCAGCAATCAGTCGCTTGAAATACTTCTGGGAGCCAGGAACCAACGGCTGCAAGGTACAGCTGGCAGCACCTGCGGATTCACCGAAAATGGTCACATTGTCTGGATCGCCACCGAAGCCAGCGATATTCTCATGAACCCACTTCAGCGCCATCTTCTGATCCAGAAGTCCCAAGTTCTGTGAGTCTTGGTAATCCTTGCCGTCGGGCAGGTGAGACAGGTGCAGGAAGCCCATCATGAAATTGACGCAGTCGAACATTGGGTCGATGGTACCGCCAGACTCAAAAGCACCGCCGTGAATCCATACCATGACGGGCTTCTTCTGAGCTGTGGCCTCGTCCGACTTGAATACGTTTAGATATAGGCAGTCTTCATCCAGGTAGTAAAGGGAACCTGTTTCCAATTGTCCATTGCCGTAGGCACTTTTCGCATTGTAATAGGCCTCATAGATGCCGTTATCGGGGGCTATATCCACTGGTGCTTTCCAGCGCAGTTCCCCGACTGGTTGCTTGCCGACATACGGGATGCCTCTGAATACCGTGATATTCTCCGTCTTCCTGCCGACGAAAGTACCGTTGATACACTTCACGGCCAGCGACTGGTCATAATTACCATCGGTAATCTGCCTGTTCTCGCCGCCATACATCTTTTTCAGTAGCTCTTTAATCTCATGTAGCTCCATAGTATTATTCTTTAAAATCTGTCTGTAATTATCTGCTAATGATGCCCTTATCAGTCAATAGAATCACACCCAGCGTCATGCATTCTGTAACAGGAACAGCGAGCCACATGCCTTGTGGGGAAATGAACATCGGCATCAGAATAAATGCCGGAACAAGGAATAACAGTCCTCGGAACAGCATACATAAGGTAGCACGAGTGTTCTGCTCAGTGGCTTGATAATACCCGATAATGGCAACATTCATGGCAAAGAAGATAGCAGAATAAGCGAACAAAGGAAGTCCCGCTATAGCTATCTCATAGGCTTTAGTGCCTGACTGCAGGAAGAGACTGACAAGAGGTTTGGTGCACAAAGTGAGAAACACGGTTGCCAAAACTCCACAAATGGTTGCAGTACTGAAGCTTACCCTGAAAGCTCTTCGTACACGGTAGCGATTGCCTGCGCCATAATTGAAACTGATGATAGGCTGTGCTGACTGGGCAACAGAATTGTTGACCATGAACACGATAGGATAAAGATAGCAGGCGACACAGAAGGCGGCGACGCCATCTTCGCCCAGCTCTCGTATGAAGACATAGTTTCCGGTAAGTAATATCATGGACATTGCCAACTCCCCCAGCATAGAGGAAAAGCCGCTACGAGACATATAGCCCACATTGCGTGCCGTCAAATAAAAACTGGTAGGACTGAGCTTTAGTTTGGTGATTTTGGCGGTCTGTGCACGGAAGAACATATACCAGACGACCATTCCTGCGGCAGCGGCACAGCTTATCGATGAAGCAATACCGCTGCCTGCAATACCCCACTGCATCGGAAATACGAACAGCCAATCCAGAAAAATGTTCAGCAAGCCTGGAAATATCTCTAATGAGGCGGCAAACTTGGGAGATCCGTCAATTCTGATGACGAAGGTGCCAATCATCTGGATGACAATGCAAATACAGCCAGGAAGAATGGCCAGAAGGTAGCTCTGACATAAAGGTAATAGTGCATCATTGCTTCCTAAAAGCCGCAAGAAAGGTGTACGGCAGAAATAAACAGCAACAGCAATAATGACCATCAGCATCGTTGCCACGCCGAAGGCTTGGGTGATATTGATATTAGCGGCCTTAATGTTGTTATGTGCCAGATGAATGCTTGCCACAACAGACACGCCCACACCGAACATCAGCGCAATGCCCGTTGTAATCAAAAACAGTGGCGAGACAATATTGATAGCCGCCAGGGCATTGCTGCCCACCCCCTGTCCAACGAAAATGCCGTCTGCGACTGTAAAAAGAGACGCAAACACCATTGATAACAACGTCGGATAGAAGATGCGGTTAAACAGCGGGGCGATCTTTGACTTTCCGAAATCTATACCATCTCTGTCTTTGTCTTTTATCTTCTTAGCCATACTTGAATCCGTTAAGGTATATAGTAGTTGGTCAGGAAATAGTTCCTTTCTCCATCCACTATCCTCACATCCCTTGTTGCAGCCTACCAGAATATCCAGCTCTTCCGCCGTGCCATTGAGATATGCCGCAAACGCATCGTGTAGGGCGAATCATAGTTTCACTCTTTGTATGATAAGGGTTTAGTCAGACTGAATTACTGCTCAAGGTTATACTTTGACAGCAACTCTCTGAAAGCTTGTTCTTCAGCTGACTCTTGTACATTCTTTTCTGCTCCAAGCATCCGTGCCGTTGCATGGTTTCTCAGTTCAAAGAACCTCTGTGCCTGAGGCGTCCATTCTAAGTACTCGTAAGCGTGGGGAACTCCGGGTTCTACATAGAGCTCTGTGAATATACCGGCTTCCATCAGCTTTTGAGCATAGCTCATGTCTTCATCGCAGAAGAGATCCAGGCTGCCGACAATCATGAACGTCTCGGGCAAGCCTTTCAGCTGCTCGACGGTTGCCGTTGCCGGTGAGAAATAGATCATTTCCTCATCGGAAAGTACCTTGTCCTGACCTGCAATCAGCTTTCCCCATCCAAAGACGTTGTTCTCCTTTGTCCAGACACAATGCCCGGCATATTCATTCTTGTAAAGATCCTTTTCACCGCCGGTACGATAGTCAAGCATGGGATAGATCAGTACCTGGCCCTTCACGGGTACCTTTCCTTTGTCCTTGTTATAAAGAGCCAGACGTGCGGCCAGTCCGCCACCGGCGCTTTCTCCCTCAATGACAAAATTATCCGGATCCACCTTTAATTCATTGGCATGCTCGTAGGCATAAAGAAGTCCTGCATATACTTGCTCCAGCTCCATGGGATATTTGTAAGCAGGATCCAGCGAGAGTGTATAGTCAGGAGCAACCACCGTGGCACCGCTCCCGTCGGCTATGCCCTGTATTTTGGGTTCATCCATGCTCACATTGCCAAAATGATAGCCACCGCCGTGGATGAAATAGACAAGCGGTGTCGTCTCACCCTCTTTGTAATTGGCTGGACGGAAGACCCACATGTTTATCTTTTCATTCCCTACAACAATGGTCAGCTTTTGGGCGTTTAGGGGCTCTTTGCCCTCTACGGCTAAATCTATGTTTGATGTCCCAACGGGTACCGTGATGCCATCAATCAGTTCATATCCTTTTGCAAGGAGATTTGCGCTTTTCGTTTTCATATTATCATTCCTTTTTTTAATTAATGAGTCCACTTTAAAAAGTTAGACGTTTATTTGTTAATACTTGTTTATCACTCTCAAATAGTAGCTTTGAAACTTGTTAATCTGGAAAAATCTTTG
>CACZTJ010000072.1 GCA_902784065.1 uncultured Prevotellaceae bacterium
ATATTAAAGTGCATTCAGTACTTGTTCCTTGATCTGTTCCAGCTCGTCCTTCATCTTCACCACGATGTTCTGCATCTCTGCCTGATTCGACTTCGAACCAGTGGTGTTGATCTCACGACCCATCTCCTGGGCGATGAATCCAAGTTTCTTACCTTGTCCGGCAGCCTCGTCCATCGTATCACGGAAATACTTCAGGTGATTAGCCAGGCGCTGCTTCTCCTCACTGATATCAAGCTTCTCGATATAGTAGATCAGCTCCTGCTCCAAGCGGTTCTTATCGTAATCTACACCTGGGATCTGCTGCAAGCCATCGATGATGCGCGCCTTGATCTTCTCGACACGGCTTTTCTCGAAAGGCTCGATCTCTGCCAACAAGCAGGCGATATTGTCGATCTTCTCCGTAAACTTCTTCTGCAGGGCAGCACCCTCCTGTGTACGGAAATCAACAAGATTCTTCAGCGCCTCCTTTACCGCTTCACGCACCACAAGCCACTCTTCCTCGTCAAGCACCTCCGTCTCTGTCTTTGTCAGCACATCAGGCAGACGAAGCAAGGTATAGAACCAATCCTCCGGCATGGGAATGCCCGTCTTGTCAGAGATCGCCTTGATCTGCTGATAGTAGTTCTCAACTAAAGCTGCATTGATAGGTGTGGCATCTACTGCCGTATCCTTCTCAATCCACACACTCATATCCACTTTTCCGCGAATCAGCGCCTCGGCTACCATCTGTCGGATCTCCATCTCTTTTTCTCGATAGAGCGGAGCGATACGAGTGTTAAGATCAAGCTGCTTAGAGTTCAGCGACTTGATTTCTACATTAATCTTTTTCTCTTTGTAGGTTACGACTGCTTTGCCATAACCTGTCATTGACTGTATCATATATATTTCCTCTTCTTTTGTAGGTGCAAAGGTACGGTAGTATTTCGAATTAGGCAAATTTTCATTAAAAAAAGAGCCATAAGTGCGCTTTTTTCCTTATATTTGCAGCCTGAAACTACAAATATCAAAGCAAAAATAAGGAATATGAAGAAAAACTTATTACTATTTATAGCCTTCGGCTATTCTATGACAATTCAGGCACAGAGTGTTTCTGAGATGAGGGCGCCTGGGTTTGAGACCTCTGCTAAAGATGAGATAGCTGCCAATCATTATCTCTCGGGTAGTAACTATCTGGATTATGATCGTCAGTTAACCACCAAGGCCCTGACACCTGCTCCAAAGGGTTACGTACCTTTTTATATGAGTCATTACGGACGACATGGTTCGCGCTGGCTCATCAATGAGAAGGATTATACCTTACCTATCAACATACTGAAGGATGCCCGTATGGCTGGTAAACTCACACCACTGGGTGAAGAGACATTAAAGAAACTGGAAGCCTTCTTTCCCACTACCATCAAACGCCTTGGCGACTTGACAACTGTCGGTGAGCGTCAGCATCATGGCATCGGTAAACGTATGACTCAGAATTTCCCAGAGATCTTCAAGGCTCCGAATGTCAAGATTGACGCACGCAGTACCACCGTCTTCCGTTGCATCCTCTCGATGATAGCAGAATGTGAGGAACTGACAGCTGCCAACCCCACCGCCCAGATCCATAATGACGTGAGCGAGAGCCTACAATACTACTTGAATCAACCTTGGGACGGTATCGTTAAGAAATTGGGTAAGAAAACAGGCGAACAGGATAACAAGACCTACAGACAGAAATACACCCATCCGGAGCGCCTGATGAGAACACTCTTCAACGACGAAGCATGGGTAAGAGATAATATTGCTTCAGGCGACTTTATGCGCCAACTTTTTGATGTTGCTACCAATATGCAGAGCCACGATACCGATATTGAATTCTTTTCGCTCTTCACTGACGAGGAGATTTACGATCAGTGGCGCATCCGTAATATCAGATGGTATCTGGATTACGGCCCATCACCCGTTGCAGAACAGAAGATGCCGTTCAGTCAGCGGAACCTGTTGAAGAATATCATTGAGACAGCCGATACCGTTACCCAGACACAAGCTACGCTTCGCTTTGGTCATGAGGTATGCGTAATGCCTTTGGCTTGTCTGTTGGAACTCGACAACTGCGGAATAGCTGTGACGAATCTGGACGAACTGGACAAATACTGGCGCAACTACCGCATCTTCCCCATGGGTTGTAACATCCAACTGATATTCTACAAACCCAAGAAAGGCAATGGCGACATCCTAGTGAAAGCCCTGTTGAATGAACGGGAGGCCTATATGCCTGCCAAAACCGACAACTGGCCCTACTACAAATGGCAGGACCTGCGTCAGTACTATCTGGACAAACTGGCAAAGTTTGACGCAGAAAACGAAAAGACTAATTGATTCTTGAGGTCATCGCACTGCGAACTCCCTTATACTCTCTCAGGTACGCCTTGGCTGATCCGAAATTCAGGAACATGTCGAGGCGTACTGGTATATGGTTCTGATCATCGGTGATGTAGAAACGAATCAACTCACGACTCTTATTGTCCTCACGCTCATAGAACGAGAAGACAAGGCAACGGAACTTTTCCTTTGAACCATTCATCTTGAAGTTCTCCTTACCACGGAACTCCAACCATGAGTTTGTCAGATGACGAGCATCACTGATAGGCATGGAGATGATATCGCCCTTCTTCAACTTTGAGGTATCAAAGTTACGGGCACGGAGAAATATAGACATCATATCATAGATACAGGCATTGTACTCAGAGGTCTTCCAATGCTGTTCTCCATCGGCATCGATACGATGCTTCTTCAGCCTACTATAACCACGCGGATAACTGTACCATATCTCATCCACATAGTATCGACTACCTTCACGGGCTCCCTTACGGAAATAGAGCGGTGAGAGGTCCTTATCACAATAAGAGAGCAGCGTGTCACGCATCATGAAATACTTGTCGAGCTTATTGTTGCCACGGGTTATCAGATAAGACTTCCATGCATCACGTCCCTCAAATTTCGTCAATTTGGTATCCATCTCGGCACTACCTACCTTCATCCAGATGAACTTCCAGTTAAAATAGAGGTCGTAGGAAAGTGACTCACCTGACTTAAAGGCAGTATTCTCAATACCACACTGGGACTGAGCGGCTGCTGTCATGAACAACCCACAACTCATACAAATGATTACAAATATCCTTTTCATTTTTCTTCCTTATCAATCTTAATCGTTTTGGTTTTATTATATTCGATGCCAAGCTCACGAGCTCGGTCAAGATTTCGATTCCTCAGTTTCTTCTCTGCATCTGCCTTCTGTTTTGTGATGGCCAATGGCTTCTGCTTGTAACGAGGCACTGCCGTCAGGTTCCACTGCTGAGTGACATCCCATCGCTCCTTGATTTCTATCTCACGGGGATAGTAATACACAGCCTCAGCCTGACGATCAGCATCATAGTCGCCTGTATCCCAAACACCATTACCATTGGTATCAATTAAGGCACTAAGATAGTAGGTATCCGGATTGACGTACTCAAATTTTGCCACACCATCCTTTGCAAGCACATCTTTCACAATGGCGTCACTCTTGTTGAGCAACCTTACCCGCAGGGGCAGGGAATCAGCTATACCACTGAGTTTGATGTTCAACGTACTGTATTCGTCAAGGCTCTTCACTTTGAGACCCTGTTTATAAGCTTCGGAGACATGACCATAAATATCCTCAAAGGCAGCAGAGTCGATCTCCAAGCTGTATTCTATGCCAGGCCGCCACTCTGCCTGAATCTCATAGAATCGAAGTCTATGGGGTATAGGCCGGAAGGTGAGGGGTGCCTCATACCAAGCAGAGTCGATCATCGAATAGAGATGGATAGCAGCTGTGTCTACACGCTGCAAAGGTGTAGGCATCTCTATTTCTATCTTCTTGTCAGGATCAATCTGCTGAGGAGCTTTGACAGAAGGCTTCAAAGGCATTGCAGGATAAATAGAGTCGTAAGGCTCTTCACGTTTCTTCAGCCGCTCCTGTTCCTTCTGCCATTTCTCAATCTCCTTGGCCAGTTCTTTCTGACGTTTGGCATAAGGTATCTTTGAAAGCACTTCAAGCGTATCAGTCTGACTAACAAGATTACCCAGCGTATCAGTCATCATATAGGTAAGCTCCATACGCAGCGTATCCTGGTTGACAAGCGTTGTATCACGCAGCCAATAGTTGATGGTGTCCTGTTCTTCTCTGGTCTCGATGACGAAAGCAGAGTCAGCATTGAAATTCAGTCCCTTGATCACAGGCAGATCCGGATGACCATAGGTAAAGAACATCGTGAACATCTCAGGGTCTTTTCGCTCGGTTTTCAGCAAGAAGCGTTCTGTCTGAATATGGGTAAAAGCCAACAGTGTGACATCATCAGGCAGGAAATGGGTATAAGGTGTCTGCCTGAAGGTCTCAATATGCAACGAGTCGCGCCAGATCGTATCTATCCTGACATCGGGCTTCGATGATGGAACGTAAATCTCATGGTTAAAGGCTAACATCTCGCTTTTCTGACCAAAGCGGAAGTCGCCATCAGCATCTTTTAGGGCATATGTACGATAGGAGCCAGGAGCCACACCCTTGATGACAAAATGTCCACGACTATCGGAACGTGACACACGAAGCATGGGCTTGGTCTTGAAAGCAGAGTCGGCCAGATCCTCGTAAAGTCCAACGAGGATACCTTTTATAGGTTCCAAGTTACTGGCATCAAGCACATAGCCTGCCACTTCCATCGTATCAATCCGGTCGCCTGTAGAGAAGCTAAAAGTATAGTTTCCCAAGGGATTGCCTTCGTTATTGTCGCTGATGGCATCGCTGAAATCGATCGTATAGGTGATATTCTCCTTAAGGGTGTCTTGCAGTTCCACCACGATACGCTTACCCGTAGCCTTGATTTCCGGCATCTCCAACTGTGGAGGTGAGACAATCACCTTATTGGTAGCATCCTCAAGTTTAATAAATTCATCGAAGTAGATCGTAATCTTCTTGGCTGAGACATTCGTTGACTGGTCAACAGGATTGCTGCCGATGACTACAGGAGGATCATCGTCGAACCATCCGCCATCGGGTTGTCCCATGCGTGCACAACCTACCACGACACAGGCCATGCAAAAGATATAGAGCAACTTCTTCATTGATTCAGTTTTAATAATTGCTCGATGATGTCACGCGAATTACTCAAGCGGGGCACCTTATGCTGTCCACCGAGTTTGCCACGCAACTTCAACCAGTCGTTAAAAAGATTCTGATGGGCCTCGATAATCTCCAGATGCTGAAGTGTGATATCCTTATAACGCTTGGCCTCATAATCGCTGTTGATTTCCTGCAGACGCTTGTCGAGCAAGTCAGCAAACTGTTGCAGATCCTTCGGACGCTTGGCGAACTCAATCAGCCACTGGTGACGGCACTTTGCGTTGGCATCCATAAACACAGGAGCCGCTGTGTATTCAGAGACTTCAGCTCCCGTCTGCTCACAAGCATAAGCCAAGCCTTGCTCTGCATTATCTACAATCAACTCCTCACCAAAGGCATTGATAAAATGCTTGGTTCGTCCAGAGATGATAAACTTATAAGGATTGGTAGAGGTAAATTGGATGGTATCGCCTATCTCATAGCGCCAAAGACCACAGGATGTAGAAATAACCATCGCGTAGTTCTTGCCTGTCTCTACACCCCAGAGGGGAACAGGATCACCGCCATCCATGGGGATAAACTCATAGAATACACCATAGTCAAGCATCAATAGCATCGACTTGTCTGCAGGATCATCCTGAATACCAAAGAACCCCTCACTGGCATTATAGGTCTCCATATAGTTCATCCGAGGTGAGGTTATCAGTCGCTTATACTGTTCACGATAAGGCGTGAATGCCACACCACCGTGGAAGAAGACTTCGATATTCGGCCATACCTCCTCAAGATGCGTCTTACCCGTCATCTCCATCATACAAGTGAGCACAGAGAGCATCCATGAAGGCACACCAGAGATATTCGTTACGTTCTGCGTCATCGCCTCCTTAGCTATCCGCTCGCGTTTTACCTCGAAATCGCTTAGAAGGGCCGTCTGCTTCTTAGGCACACGCACCAGATTCACTAACGGATTGATATTCTCGATAAGGATCGCTGAGAGGTCGCCTACCAGAGAACCTGGCAGATTATAATTGGGGGCATGACTACCGCCAAGGATCAGTCCTTTGCCGTCGAACATACGGGATTGAGGATTATTCCGAAGATAGATGGCCACAGAGTCGCGCCCTCCGGCATAGTGGATCTTCTGTAGTCCCTCACTGCTGACAGGGATGAACTTCGACTTATCGTTTGTCGTACCTGATGACTTGGCATACCATTTCACACGTCCTGGCCAGAGGATATTTTCCTCTCCCTGGCGCATACGGTCGATATCGCCCTTCAGTTCCTCATAAGTGTTGACAGGAACCTGTGCGATGAAATCATCGTAACCTTTAAGACTGGGGAAGGCGTGGTTACGTCCATATTCCGTATCCTTGGCTGTATGAATCAAGTGTTCAAGCACAGCCCGCTGCAATGCCTCTCCCCCATTCAAATGCTTTTCCAAAGCATGCTGACGGGGCACGAATACTTTTCCTATAATCTGAGTCAGACTCATGATGATCACGCAATTTTGCTTGCAAAAATACGCAATTCCCCCGTAACAGCGGAATAATTTACATTTTTTTTAATATAATAAGGTATTATTCGTTCTACCTTATTCATCTGCGTAGGCGACAGCAGCAGCTTCTGCTTCAGCGATGATCTCCTCACGCGACTTCTCCTTAGGTGTCGCAGAGATGTCGGAAAGATCATACTCCTCATCACCTGTAGACTGGCGCACAGGTCTCTGGGCGGCAGCTTGTTTACGAGGTTGTTCGATGATAAAGTTCTGCTCTTGTTCTGTATCAGGCACAGCCATCGCAGGCTCTTCTTCCATCTTCGTGCGGTTGGTCTTGGCAGCAAAGATGGCATCCACGAACTGCGGCTCCCGCTTCAGGCGCTGCAGCGTCTCTTTGGCTGCCTGTTGCTGGGCCTCTTTCTTGGAGAAACCTGTGCCCTGCTCACCTTCCACATTCTCGAGCTTCACCTGGAAACTGAAAATCGGATTGCCTTTGTCGTCTTTCTTCTGCTTCAGCATCTCAAACTCCATACGTACACGGTTCTTCTGTGACCATTCCAGCAGCTTCGACTTGAAGTTGACCTCCTTGAAGGCTACCTTATCGATATTTATATACTTACCAAGTATACGATGCTCCCAGAACCACATACAGGCATCATAGCCACGATCCAGATAGATGGCACCCACCAATGCCTCCAAGGCATTACCCTCAACATAGCTGTTGTGGGAAGTAGAGTGACCTGCAGAAAGCAACAGTCCGCCCAAGCCCATCTCACTCGCCACCTTACCCAGCGTGTCGCGTGATACCAGCTTGGAACGCGTATTAGTTAAAAACCCTTCACGCTTACCCTCATAGTGGCGATAGACGACATCGCCTACCACAGCATCGAGTATGGCATCGCCCAAGAACTCCAGTCGCTCATTGTTCAGCGGCTTGCCCTTGTCATTGCGCTTACGGATGCTCTTATGCATCAGCGCCTGTTTGTAATATTCGATGTTGTGGGGATAGAATCCCAGAATAGCGAAAAGGGCAGAAAAAAGCTCCTTCTCCTTGCGGAAAGGGAGCTTGATTCTGTCAATGATATTATTAAGCCTCATACTTACGGAATACCACACATGCATTATGACCACCAAAGCCGAAGGTATTGCTGAGACCAGCACGTACCTCACGCTTCTGAGCCTTGTTGAATGTGAAATTCAGATTGTAGTCAATCTCGGGATCCTCGTCACCCTCCTCGTGGTTGATGGTGGGAGGAACGATATCGTTCTGCACAGACAGCACAGTCACCATAGCCTCTACGGCACCGGCAGCACCCAGCAGGTGACCTGTCATTGACTTTGTAGAAGAGATATTGAGTTTGAAGGCTGCATCACCGAACACTTCCTTGATGGCCTTGGCCTCAGAGATATCACCCACATGGGTAGAAGTGCCATGCACATTGATATAGTCGATCTCCTCGGGCTTCATACCAGCATCCTCGAGTGCATTCTCCATCACCAGCTTGGCACCAAGACCCTCAGGATGAGAAGCTGTGATATGATGGGCATCGGCACTCATACCGGCACCAACCATCTCTGCATAGATCTTCGCACCACGAGCCTTAGCATGCTCCAGCTCCTCAAGGATCAGACAACCTGCACCCTCACCCATGATGAATCCATCACGGCTGGCACTGAACGGACGACTGGCTTTCGTAGGCTCTTCATTACGAGTAGAAAGTGCTTTCATTGCATTGAAACCACCCACACCTGCTTCGCTGATAGCAGCTTCTGCACCACCAGCAACAATCATGTTGGCCTTACCCAGACGAATCAGGTTGAAGGCATCAGCCAGTGCATTTGAAGAAGAGGCACAAGCAGATGACGTGATATAGTTGGGACCATGGAAACCATACATGATAGAGATATGTCCGGCAGCGATGTCGGCAATCATCTTCGGGATGAAGAAAGGATTGAACTTCGGGCCGTCTTCCTTGTGCGTAGCATAGTATCCTACCTCCTCTTCGAAGGTCTTAATGCCACCGATACCCACACCGAAGACAACACCGATACGGTTCTTATCCTCTTTTTCCAGATCCATTCCACAATCCTCAACGGCCTGCTTGGCAGCCACCAAAGCCAGCTGGGTATAACGATCCATCTTGCGAGCCTCCTTACGGTCGAGATAGGCATTAAGGTCGAGGTTCTTAACCTCACAAGCAAACTGAGTCTTAAATTTTGTTGCGTCGAAAAGTGTAATAGGTGCAGCACCACTGACTCCTTTGAGCAAGTTCTCCCACATCTCTTTAGGTGTGTTGCCGACTGGCGTAACTGCGCCAAGACCTGTTACAACTACTCTTTTTAATTCCATAAGCTTAGATTAAAGCATAAGGGTTGCTTCAAGAACGAAGCAACCCTTATGTTATTATTCATAATTTATTTTGCGTTCTCCTCGATGTATGCAATAGCATCACCTACAGTTGCGATCTTCTCAGCCTTGTCGTCGGGAATAGAAATACCAAACTCCTTCTCGAACTCCATGATCAACTCAACGGTATCCAGTGAATCTGCACCAAGGTCATTTGTGAAACTTGCCTCTGGCTTTACTTCTGCCTCATCAACACCGAGTTTATCAACGATAATTGCCTTTACTTTGCTTTCAATTTCTGACATAATTGTAATACTTTAAAATGTTAATAA
>CACZTJ010000073.1 GCA_902784065.1 uncultured Prevotellaceae bacterium
TTGAAACGGGCGGGGCTTGTGTGGGAAATACGCTCGGAGCCTGTGGAGAGGAAGATTTTCCATGCAAGTATCGTCCGTTTCGTATAAAGCCCGTGCTACCTTTGCATCGGCAGGGGAATGAAGTGGACGGAAGGGTATTATGTTCCATCTGTTCGCTTCACTCTATCGAATGCCTTATACATCTATGAATAATACAAAACTCATAAAAAAGTAGCATAACATTTGGTTGTATCCAAAGAAATGATTACCTTTGCACTCGATGATGAGTCATAAATGGTTGCTGGCTCAGCATCAAGTGTTCATTGAAAGCAATTCATAGCAGAATGTGGAATTGAGTACGGTTGCCAATTCGTAACCCAGTTTTTCATCAATCTCCCAGACTGCCTTTATACAAAGAAAAACTGAGAATTCTTACAAAGTTACGAAAAGTCGAGTACAAAACAAAGAAATACGTTTCTTTTTTTGTCGTGACGAAGCAAGTTCGCCATCTTTGATGGCAAAGTTACGAATAAATGAGCAAAATTACCAAAAAAACTTGCTAGATTTAAATGTAGCAATTGTTAGAATTAAATATAGCAATTGCTACTACTAATAATTGACGTTAGGCCTACGAACACTTGCCAGTAGGCCTACAAAAAATTGTTGGTAGGCCTACCAGCAAATTTATACTAAAATATATTTGGTATTTCAATTGACTTTTCGTAACTTTGCAAGCAATATGGAAGAAACAAGCAAGATACCACAGGAGTGGAATAAATTCTATCTGAAGGATGTGTCGTTCGTGAACCTGATGACACGACGCATCTTCAACGTGCTCATCGTGGCTAACCCCTATGATGCCTTCATGCTGGAGGACGACGGGCGCATCGATGAGAAGATTTTCGACGAATATATGGAGTTGGGTATGCGCTACCCACCAACTTTCACACAGGTATCTACCACTGAGGAGGCTAACGAGGTGCTGCGCACGACGGATATCGACCTCGTGATATGTATGCCTGGTAATGCCGACAACGATGCCTTTACGGTGGCTCGTGAGGTGAAGGCTGCTCATCCCACCATCCCCTGTGTGGTGCTGACGCCCTTCTCGCATGGTATCGCCAAGCGTATCGAGAACGAGGATATGTCGGTGTTCGACTATGTGTTCTGCTGGCTGGGTAACACCAACCTCATTATGTCGATCATCAAGCTGCTGGAGGATAAGATGAACATTGAGCACGACATCAACGAGGCTGGTGTGCAGATGATCCTGCTTGTGGAGGATAATATCCGCTTTTATTCTTCGGTATTGCCGAACCTCTATAACTATATCCTGGCTCAGTCGAAGCGCTTCTCTACGGAGGCGTTGAATCCCCATGCTGCTGCCCAGCGCAAGCGAGGGCGCCCCAAGGTGGTGCTGGCCACCAACTACGAGGAGGCGATGCAGATCTACGAGAAGTATCATGAGAATACGCTCGGCGTGATCTCTGACACCCGTTTCCCGATGAAGCTGGTGCCCGGACGTCTGTCGCATGTGGATGAGGGCGATCCGGAGGCTGGTCTGAAGCTGCTGCGTGAGATCCGTCGCCGTGATGAGTATGTACCCCTGATCCTCGACTCCTCTGAAACGATTAACCGTGCGAAGGCTGAGGCTGAGGGTTTCCTCTTCGTTGATAAGAATTCGACCAAGCTGAATGTGGATCTCCACAAGCTGATCGAGGAGCACATGGGCTTTGGCGACTTCATCTTCCGCGACCCTGTGACGAAGCAGGAGGTGGCTCGCGTGTCATCACTCAAGGAGTTGCAGGATAATATCTTCAAGATTCCTAACGACTCGATGCTCTACCACGTGTCGCGTAACCACATGAGCCGTTGGCTTTGTGCTCGGGCCATCTTCCCCGTATCGGCATTCCTGAAGCATGTCACTTGGCATAAGCTTCAGGATGTGGATGCCCATCGGCAGATTATCTTCGATGCCATCGTGCAGTATCGCCGTATGAAGAACATCGGCGTGGTAGCTGTGTTCGATCGTCTTAAGTTTGATGCCTACAGCCATTTCGCCCGTATCGGTGAGGGTTCGTTGGGTGGTAAAGGTCGTGGTCTGGCGTTTCTCGATAATATCATCAAGCGTCACCCTGAGCTGAACGATTATGAGAATGCCCAGGTGACGATTCCGAAGACGGTGGTGCTCTGTACCGACTTCTTCGACGAGTTTATGGAGAAAAACAACCTCTATCCCATCGCCTTGAGCGATGCGCCTGATGAGGATATCCTGAAGCACTTCATGCATGCCCAGTTGCCCGACTCGCTGATAGCCGACTTCTTCACGTTCTTCGATGCCGTGAAGTCGCCTATTGCCGTTCGCTCGTCATCGTTGTTAGAAGATGCACACTACCAGCCCTTCGCTGGTATCTACTCCACCTATATGATTCCTTATCTCGACGATAAGTATGAGATGCTGCGTATGTTGGCCTGTGCCATCAAGGGTGTGTATGCATCAGTGTATTATAAGGACTCTAAGGCGTATATGACGGCTACCCAGAATGTGATCGACCAGGAGAAGATGGCGGTGATTCTGCAGGAGGTAGTGGGTAAGCGTTATGGCGATCTGTATTATCCGAACTTCTCAGGCGTGCTGCGCTCGCTCAACTATTATCCCATTGGTGAGGAGACGGCAGAGGAAGGTATTGCCTCGTTGGCCCTTGGACTGGGTAAGTATATCGTGGATGGTGGTCAGACACTCCGTGTGTCGCCCTATCATCCCACGCAAGTGCTTCAGACTTCGGAGATGGAGACAGCACTCTCGGAGACACAGACCCGTTTCTATGCCCTCGACATGGCGCATATCGGTAACGACTTTAAGGTGGATGACGGCTTTAATATTAAAAAGGTACGTGTGAAACAGGCGGCTGAAGATGGTGCACTTACTTATATCGCCTCGACCTATGATCCAACCGACCAGATTATCCGCGATGGTATCTATGAGGGTGGACGTAAGATCATCTCTTTCTGCGGCGTGCTGCAACATGGTGTCTTCCCGTTACCCGAACTGCTTCAGATGACGCAGCGACTGGGCTCTGAGGAGATGAAGCGTCCTGTGGAGATTGAGTTCGCTTGTAACCTGAACGATGATCGCACGGGTGAGCTCTACCTCTTGCAGATCCGTCCGATTGTGGATTCTAAGCAGATGCTGGATGAGAATCTGGAGGCGATTCTGGATGATACTTGCCTCTTGCGCTCTGCCAACTCGTTGGGACATGGCATCTCTGAGGATGTCACCGATGTAGTGTATGTTAAAGCTGGCGATGACTTTACGGCGGCAGAGAATCCCTATATTGCCGACGAGATAGAACAGATGAACCGGAAGTTCCTGGCAGAAGAGAAAAACTATGTGCTGATAGGTCCAGGCAGATGGGGCTCCAGCGACTACTGGTTGGGTATCCCCGTGAAGTGGCCCCATATCTCTGCAGCCCGTGTCATTGTGGAGACAGCTCTCAAGAACTATCATGTGGATCCCTCGCAGGGCACGCATTTCTTCCAGAATCTGACCTCGTTTGGCGTCGGTTACTTTACCATCAACACCTTTACGGGTAACGGCATCTTCCGTCAGGAAGTGCTTGATGCGATGCCGGCAGTGGAAGAGACGGCTCATGTGCGCCATGTACGCTTTGAGCATCCCCTGCGCATTCTCATGGATGGAAAGAAACAGTTGGGAGTTGTGCAGCTACCCTCATTGTCCGCCGAGGCGTGAGAAGTAGTCTGCGATATCGTCCCAGGTCTTAAAAGTGTCGGAGCCGAAGCGAATCAGTGCACCCATACCTTCTGTCTGCTCTGCGTCGATGAGATAGTCGCCGTAGAGCAGTGCTTTTTGGTTTGTAAATACTGTGTGGCCATAGGCAGGCACAGTGATATACTCATAGAGCCACTGGTTGATGTCGGCATAGTGCTGGGGCTCGGCAGGGGCTGGTGCCACGAAGAAGAGCTGATAGGTCTCCAACAGGGTACGTACCGTTTTCTGGGCAGAACTCTGTGGCTTTCCCCATTTATCGATCAGCGTGTTCACATCGATATAGACAATGGGACGCTCGCGTCCTTCCTGACGATCATCGATCCAGCGGATGACTGGTACAACGGCATGCATAAACGACTGGTCGTTCATCCGGTGTTCACCATGAAAGCGGATGGCGGTAGGGTAGTGGGTATGGAACAGATCGTAGGTGTTTACCGTGGTGTCGGCATCGCCGAAGAGGCCCCATACACGTTGCTGATCCTCAGCGTCAAGGCCCTCAAAGCAGTGCTCAGTTATCTCCTTATAAGCTTTTACCAGCGTCTTGGTGACGATGAAGTCCTGGATACCGTCGAGTCTGGGGTTAGAGAAATGCTGGGCCCCCATCATACCATGTTCCTTCATGGTGTCACCCATCTCCAAGGCGGGATTCACCATGATGCGGTCGTAGCCGCGAAGCATCTCTGTGTACATACCTCCCATCGACGTGCCGATAATGAGGTCGGGCTGCTCCTTTTCGCACACCTGTCTTAATAATGCCATCGCGTCTGTAGGCTCAACAGGCAGGTCTGGTGCCACAACGGTGGCATTGGGTAATACTTCGCGGATACGTGTCACAGTGCCTGACTGGCCTGATGAGCCGAACCCGTGAACATAGAGAATCTTCTTCCCCTTCATCAACTCGGGGAACTGTTTGATATACTGATTAGTCTGTTCCATGTTGCAAAGATAGTGCAAATCGAGAGAAAAACCAAATATATTTGGATATTTCCGAGATGAAATCTATCTTCGAGCGATACTCAAAGTTGACGATAAAATAAGAAAAAGACAAAAAAAGTGGAGTGAATTGAACAACTTTTCACTTTTTTTCTTACCTTTGTCCCCAAAATAATAATAAACCATATTACAATAACTTTAAAACGTAAAATGATTATGAAAAAGTATCTTGCAGAAATGGTGGGCACGATGGTGCTCGTGTTGATGGGTTGCGGCGTAGCCGTTAGCCTGGGTTGTGATCCTGTAAACAATATCCCCGCTGTGGTGGGTACGGCTTTAGCCTTCGGCTTGTCTGTGGTAGCAATGGCTTATACCATCGGTGGTATCAGTGGTTGCCACATCAATCCTGCCATTACCTTGGGTTGCTTCCTGACAGGACGCATCAGCGGTAAGGATTGTGGTATGTATATGCTGTTCCAGGTGATTGGTGCTTTCATCGGTAGCTTGTTGCTATACATCCTTACGGAGAATGTGCCGGGACTCGATGGTACTGGTGCCAATGACCTGCAAGCTAACGTGTCGATGCTGGGTGGTCTGTTGGCTGAGATCATCTTTACCTGTGTGTTTGTGCTGGTGGTACTGGGTGCAACGGCAAAGACCAATGGTGCCACGAACAACTTCGCAGGACTGGCTATCGGTCTGTCGCTGGTGTTGGTACACCTTGTATGTATCCGTTATACGGGCACATCAGTGAATCCAGCCCGTTCTATCGCTCCTGCTGTGTTCCAGGGTGGAACAGCTCTGGCAAACCTCTGGATCTTCATCGTAGGTCCTTTCGTAGGTGCTGCCTGCGCTGCCGGGATATGGAAGCTGATCGACAACGAGAAATAAGCTTATTTTCCTCCAGGGAATTTCGACTGTAGGAATTGGTTGAAAGTCTCTTTGAATGCATCGGTGACGCGGATAATCTCGTCACCGATGTATATACAATCGTTACGATCTACCTTGCGAATCTTGTCAAGGGCTACAATATAAGAGCGGTTGACACGCATAAACTGTTGCGGTGGCAGCATGTCTTCCACTGATTTCATTGTAAGGTGGGTGATCAGTGGCTTACGCACATCTTCCAGATAGAACATCACATAGTCTTTCATGCCACAGACGTAGAGAATCTGTGAAAGGGCCACCTGGCGGTATTCGCTATCAACCTTGAGGAAAATCGTAGAAGGGGCGTTATTTCCGCTATTCCCGCTTTCACGAGGGGAATAATGCTCCTTCGCTTTCTCTACAGCCACCATAAACTTATTATAGCGGATGGGTTTCAGCAAGAAGTCGAGGGCCTTTACCTCATAGCTCTCAAAGGCATATTCCTTGAATGCCGTCGTGAAGATGACGCGTGTCTCTGAGGGGATCATGTGGGCTAATTCCATGCCGTTGAGGTCTGGCATCTGGATATCCAGGAAGAGCAGGTCGGGCTGCTGCTCCTTGATGGCGTTGATGGCTTCTACGGAGTCGGTAAACGAGCCTAGCAACTTCAGTTCAGGCGTCTTAGCCACAAACGATTCCAGGAGCTTGACAGCCAGCGGCTCGTCGTCAACAATCATGCAAGATATAGTCATAACTCTAAACGCTCAATTTTATATATACGTGGTAAATATCATTCTCAAGCCACTTCTGCCAGGTGTAGCGGTCAGCGTACATCAGATCTAAGCGGCGACGGGTGTTCTCCAGTCCGATGCCAGAGCCGCTGCGGTCAGCATCGTCCTTGGGATAGTTCGTGTTGTCGCAGGTAAAGATGATACTGTTGGCTTTCTGCTCCAGACGGATGTCGATCATCGAGCTCCGACTGCTGCTCACACCGTGTTTGAAGGCGTTCTCGATGAGTGAGATGAACAGCAGAGGGGCTATCTCTATATTCTGCTCGATGTTGAAGGTGGTTTTTACTTCTGTCTTCTCGTTGCAGCGCAGTTTCATCAACGAGATATAGTTGCGCATGAACTCCACCTCGCCGCTGATGGGGACGGTTTTCTTGTTGGTCTCATACATCGCATAGCGCAGCAGGTCGGAGAGTTGGGCGATGGCATCCTGGGCGGCGTCGGGATCGATCTGCGTGAGACTCGAAATGTTGTTCAGCGTGTTGAAGAGGAAGTGCGGGTTGATCTGGTTCTTCAGCCACGCGAGTTCCGCCTCCGTGTGCTTGGCCTGTTCGTCCTTCAGCTGCTGGCGGATCTGTCGGGTGCGGATGAAGTGGCGGATGCCGATGGCAATGGCTGCCACGATGCAGTTGAGCAGGAAGAACATGAAAGCTCCTGAGAAGAAGCCAATCCACATATTGGTAGTCATTTCCGGCATATCGGGGATGCTGTTGCGATGCCACCATATCATGAAGAACTTGCTGTTAAACAACGGAATCGCTATCAGGTTGCAGAGGGCGAAGAGCAGGTAGCGCGTCCGATTGCCCAGTTTGTTGAAGAGGCGGAAAGCATGGACTTCCTTTTCGTCCATGAAAAACAGCAGCGGTCCGAACACGAAGAAGTTTACGAAATAAATCAAGAATGGTGACAACAAGAGATCAAACACGACATAGAATGATGTCTTGGTAGCTCCTGCGTCCTGCGTGCTGAGCCATGTCGCCATGGGGAGGGCCAGGATGATGATGGCCCACACGGCAACCTGTACCAGCCACAGTGAAAGGTGTCTTCCCCCCATTGCCTCATAAAGATCTTTCAAGAATTCCTTCATACGACTGCAAAATTACGAATTAACAGGTAAAGTACCAAATATATCCGGATATTTTTACTGAATGTTTCCTACGCTGTTGATCACCTCGCCCTGTGACTGCTGCTCGATGAAGTCGCTCTCCACACGGCTGGTATGCTGCTTGGTCTTCACCTTTGAGTTGCCGAAGGTGTAGCTGACTGTGAAGGTCACACCGCTGATGGGCACTCTGACGTTGGTGTGTGTAGTGAAGTCCTTGCCTTTGGTATCGCTCTCGATATTCAGCTTGCCGCCGCTGTTCAATCCCATCATGGCAGAAACACTCAGGTTGAGCTTGTCCTTCAGCAATGACTTCGAGAGACTGGCTGTCAGGAGGTTGAATCCGCCACTCCAGTGGAGGTGATGGCAAAGGCACTGAGTTTCAGGTCCCAAGGCAGTGTCTGCTGCAGACCAACCATCGCATTGAATGTCCAGCCGCTGTTGTTCTGCTCCAGGGCATCGCTCTTAAGGTCGAGGTAATTCAGACTACCGTTGAAGAACAGTCGGGTATTCTTGGTCATTAGGTAGTTCACATAACCGTTCAGTCCTGTCTGATGGCGCTGTACAATGTTGCCATAGGTGGTGTTCAGCAGGTTGTCGCTGTCGTAGAAGCTATACTGTGAGATGGCGTTATCTACGAAGTTGTGATGCAGGTTCAGATTCACCATCAGCTTAGGAGTAAAGAGGTTATAAACGAGAGAGATGTTGTGGCTCTTCTCCACGTCGAGTTCCGGATTACCGTAAGTGAGGGCGATGGGGTTGCTCTTGTCAACATAAGGGTTCAGGTAAGAGATACCTAGGCGTGAGATGCGCATGTTATAGGTCAGTCCGAGGTTGCTGCCCTGTGAGATGGTGTACTGCAGACTGGCTGATGGCACGAGCGTACCATAGTCTTTCTTGAAGTTCTCGCCGTTGCCCAGATGATACTCCACATTCTGCCAGGTATATTCATAGCGCAGACCTGCCTTAACGCCGAATTTGTTGAAATTGCCTGCGTATTCGCTATAGCCGGCGAGGATGGAGTTCTTATACTCATATTCAGAGCTGGAGCTGGGATCATAGATTCCCTTCAGGTAGTATTTCGAGTCGGCAGTGGCATCGTGCAGCTGCAGCTTACCGCCAAGGCTCAGGGTATGGCCTGTTGCCAAGGGCGTCGTATAGTCCAGCTGGAAGGTGTGGCTCGTCGTGTTGTTCTTGTTGTCTGAGTAACGGTCGGTGAGATCCATCGTCATCGATTGGGTGTTGAAGAGGTTAGTCATCTTCGTCTTGGTGGGGTTGTAGTCGAGCTGATAGGTCAGTGCCAGCGACTTCGTGTGGTCCTGATTGAAGAAACGCTGGTAGTCAAGACTTCCGTTGAATGAGGTGCGGCTGTTCTTCATATCCGTCGTGCTGCCGTAGCTGAAGTTGTTCAGCCCATTGATTGTAGTCATAGAGGTGCCCGTAGTCTTGATCGACATCGAGTTTACCTGAGCAGTGAGGTTCAGCGTGCTAACAGAGTCAATCTGATAGCCGAGTGACAGACTTCCCATGGTGAATGGTGTCTTAAGGTCGTTGTCAGAGGTCATCAACTGGCTGTTGCCGTTTGCCTGAATCTGTTCGGTTTCTGTCTTTGTGTTACCTGGCTTATTATACGAGGTCATCACGTTTGCACTGTAGGAGAACTTGCCTTGCTGACCGTTGATGAACACACTACCTCCCAGCTGCTTGGTTCCTGCAGAGGCACGTACTGTGCCGTTGTAGCCATTCAGGCTCTGGGCAGCTTGTGGGTTCTGCTTGTTCATCACGATGTTCAGGACACCAGCGGCACCCTCGGCATCATACTTCGCACCAGGGTTGGTGACCACCTCGATGCTCTTGACTGCTGTGGCGGGCATGCTCTTAAATACCATGGAGGGGTTTGAGGAGAACATCACACTTGGCATGCCGTCAACATAGACCTTGAATGATGAGGAGCCATTAACGGTAATATTATCCTGGCCGTCAACCGTTACCATAGGCACCTTGCGGAGCATGTCGAGTACGGTATATGACTTGGAGTCCTCATCATCTGCCACATTGTAGCTCATCTTGTCAACCTCCATCTTCACCAGAGGCTTCTGAGCCACAATCTCAACGCCTTTCAGCATGGTGGCATTCTCTTTAATATATAAGGTGTCGAGATTCAGAACACCCTTGCCAACCAGCTCAACCGACTTCTTCAGATCTTCTTTGCCGATGCTGCTGAACACGATATCGAATTTGCCCTTGCCCTTTACCTCCTGTGAGAACTGTCCGTTCTCGTCGGTGAGAAACATGGCTACGGGCTTCTCGCTCTTCCCAGCCTTGAAAACACGGACTGTTGCGAAAGGTTCACTCTCGCCTAAGGTCTCGTCTATTAACATACCCTTCACTGTTGTCTGGGCTATTGCTACTGATGAGAGGCTCATCAATGCCATTACGAAGAATGTTCTAAACTGTTTCATATCTTTATTATTTTTGTTATTATTCGCGTTATTGACTTTTGTCGATGCAAAGGTAAGGCGCAATAACTCTCATTCAAAGAAACTTTCGACGAGTTCCGGGCTTTTTTTCGACGAATTTCTGCTGATGTCATTGGGGGTGGGGAACCATGAACCCTTAAAGAAAATTAAAACGCCGGATATTTGTCGAAGAATTAAGGGAAAAAATCTACTAACTGACACTTTGTATCGATAACGTTTTGTTATTATCGACAAACTTCGTACCTTTGCCGACGAAAACGAATAATTGTTAGATATAAGATTAGGTAATGAAGAAAGTATTATTATTAATAGGTGTCATCCTGCTGACGACAGTGACAGCCTTCGGACAGCGGAGGTGGACGTTACAGGAATGCCTTGATTACGCGATGGCTAACAACCTGTCGCTGCAGAAGACAAAACTCTCGAAACAGAGTGCGACGGAGGATCTGAAAGGTGCGAAGGGCGCACAGCTGCCTACACTGACAGGTTCAACCAACCAGAGCTTGGGATATAAGCCTTGGCGCAACTCGGGTACAACAACTGTGACAAATGGCACTCTCAATACCAAAGTTGACAAGGGCTATTATAATGGCTCTTATGCTCTGAATGCCCAGTGGACAGTGTGGAATGGTAATAAGAAGACAAATACCGTTAAGCTGAATGCACTGGCAGAGGAAACGGCAGAACTGGCAGTGGAGAAAAGTTCTAATACCATCCAGGAGCTTATTACGCAGCTCTATACCCAGATCCTCTATCTGACAGAGGACGTGAAGGTGGAAGAGCAGATGCTGGAGACTAGTAAGAAGAATGAGGAGCGTGGTCGCGAGATGCTGGAAGTTGGTAAGATGTCGAAAGCTGATCTTGCTCAGTTGACTGCCCAGCGTGCTACCGACGAATATAACCTCGTAGAGGCACGAGCCACGCTATTGGACTATCAGCTGGAACTGAAACAGTTGCTGGAGATTACTGATGAGGAACCGCTCGAGGTGGTGATGCTTGATTATACGGATGATATGATCCTAGCTGAGATACCTACTTTGCAGTCGGTATATGAACAGGCGCTATTGAATCGTCCTGAGATCGAATCGGCACGGGTGGCTATCAAAAGTGCAGGTGTGAGTGTTAGCATTGCCAAGGCAGGCTGGATGCCAAATGTGAGCATGACAGGAAGTCTTGGCACGAGTACTAACTCGTTGACTTCTACAGGCTGGGGCTCACAGATGAAGACTAACGTCGATGCTATGGCAGGTATGTCGGTGAGCATACCTATCTATGATGGTCGTACCACGAAGACAGCTGTGAACAAGGCGAAGATCAAAGAGATGCAGGCCAAACTTGATCTGGCGGAAGAGCAGAAGACACTCTATAATACCATCCAGGATTTCTGGTTGAAAACACGGACTAACCAAGAGAAATTCCGTGCTGCGAAAGCCAGTGTGGCCAGTGAGCAGGAGAGCTATGATCTGCTTCAGGAACAGTTCCGTCTGGGACTTAAGAATATCGTGGAGCTGATGCGTGGTAAGGACAACCTGCTCTCAGCCCAGCAGAGTCAGTTGCAGTCGAAGTATATGGCCATCTATAATCGCCAGATGTTGAGGTTCTATGAGGATGGGGTCATTAATTAAAGGTCGAAAAATTAAAAATAGAAAAACGATATGAAGAAGATTGATAAGAAAGTGTGGATAGCACTCGGCGTTGTAGTTGTAGCCATTATTGCCTATAACCTGCTATCTGGCGGAAAGAAGGAGGAGAAAGTAACGTTTGATACGGCTAAGGTCGAGAAGACCCATATCCGTACCTCAATTACGGCAACGGGTACGATTGAACCTGTGACATCAGTAACTGTCGGTACCCAGGTATCTGGTATCGTATCAAAGCTCTATGTTGATTACAATAGTGTGGTCAAGAAAGGTCAGGTGATTGCTGAGTTGGATCGTACGAACCTGATCAGTGAACTGAATACGGCAAAGGCTAATTTGGCAAGCTCAGAGAGCAGCATGGCTTATGAGAAGGCCAATTATAATAGGTATAAGACGCTTTATGACAAAGGACTGGTAAGTGCCGATGAGTACGAGAGTGCCCTGCTGTCATATAGAAAGGCTAAGGAGGATGTCAGTACTAAGCGTGAGAGCGTGAATAAGGCACAGACAAACCTCGGTTATGCAACGATTACCTCACCGATTGACGGCGTGGTACTGTCGAAATCGGTAGAGGAAGGTCAGACGGTGGCAGCCTCGTTTAACACGCCAGAGTTGTTCAGCATCGCTCAGGATCTGACAGACATGCGTGTGATTGCTGATATTGATGAGGCTGATATCGGTGGTGTGAAGGAAGGACAGCGCGTGAGTTTCACTGTTGATGCTTTCCCAGATGACCATTTTGAAGGACATGTGACACAGGTGCGTCAGCAGGCTACTACAGAGAGTAATGTGGTAACTTATGAGGTGGTGATTTCAGCACCTAACAACGATTTGAAACTGAAACCAGGTCTGACTGCTAATGTGACTATTTTCACACTTGAGAAGAATGATGTGTTGGCAGTGCCCTCGAAAGCATTACGCTTCATACCTACAGAAGCCCTCCTCGAGAAAGGACAGACTATCAGTGACTGTGAGGGTGAGCATAAGTTATGGACGTTGGATGGTAATACTTTCAAGGCTCATAAGGTGGAGATCGGAACTACCAATGGCATTATGACAGAGATCGTTAGCGGTATTTCTGAAGGAACGGAAGTTCTGACCGATTTCAATATCAGCGGTGGTGCACCTGAGCAGGAGCAACAGGCTGGTAACCCTTTCATGCCGCGTCCAAGAGGAAATAGAAATAGCAATAACAACAAGAGCGGTCAGAGTGGCAACGCTGCTCCCCCAAGACAATAAGATTATGGCAGAGGACAATAGAAAAGTAGTCATCGAACTGCAGAACGTGAAGCGATACTTCCAGGTGGGCAGTGAGACAGTGAAGGCTTTGAGAGGCGTGTCGTTCAAAATCTATGAGGGCGAGTTTGTGACCATTCAAGGTACTTCGGGCTCAGGCAAATCGACATTGCTGAACCAGCTAGGATGTCTTGACACCCCTACAAGCGGGGAATACTTTCTGGATGGTATCTCCGTGCGTAGCATGTCGAAGACACAGCGTGCTAAGCTACGTAACCGTAAGATTGGTTTTGTATTCCAGAACTACAATCTGCTGGCTAAGACAACTGCCTTGGAGAATGTAGAATTGCCACTGATGTATAACTCGGAGATATCGGCCTCAGAGCGTCGCGAAAAGGCCATGAACGCACTGAAGGCAGTAGGCCTGGCTGACCGTATGTACCATAAGTCAAATCAGATGTCGGGTGGACAGATGCAGCGTGTAGCCATAGCTCGTGCACTGGTGAATGATCCGGCTGTCTTGTTGGCTGATGAGGCTACTGGTAACCTGGATACCAGAACTTCATTCGAAATGCTGGTACTCTTCCAGGAGCTCTATAAGCAAGGTAATACCATTATCTTCGTAACCCATAATCCCGAGATCGCTGAATATGCCAGTAGGAATATAAATCTGCGCGATGGTAAGATCAGGGAGGATACAGTTAATACGAATATCAAGTCGGCAGCTGAGGCTCTGGCTCAATTTCCAGCACCACAAGACGACTGATAAAGTGGAATATGAAAAGTAAATAGTAATGAATATACTGAATCTATTAAAGGTAAGCCTAAAAGCGGTGGCGAACAACAAGATGCGTTCGTTCCTCTCGATGCTCGGTATCATTATCGGTGTGGCAGCCGTTATCATCATGATGAGCATCGGACAAGGGTCTAAAGAGAGTATCCGTGCTGAACTCTCCACGATGGGAACAAACCTGTTGACAATCCGTCCTGGTGCTGATATGCGTGGTGGCGTGCGCCAGGATCCGTCGGCTATGCAGACACTGAAGATGGCAGACTACGAACGTATTGTCCGCGAGAAGAAGTTCGTGACAAAAGTGTCGCCCGAGGTAACAGCCAGTGGTCAAGCTATCTATGGTAATAATAATACAAATGCCTCGATGTATGGCGAGAGTATCGATTACCTTGATATCAAGCAGTGGCCCGTTGAGGAGGGTGAGTGTTTCACGGAGGAGGATATCAGGAAGGCTGCGAAGGTGGTCGTCGTAGGAACCACTATCGTCAAAGAACTCTTTGGCGAGGGTGTTGACCCTATAGGTAAAACCATCCGTTTTAAAAGCATCCCCATGCGCATCATCGGCGTACTGAAATCGAAGGGCTATAACTCTTGGGGTATGGACCAGGATAATGTGATCATCGCTCCCTATACCACAGTGATGAAGCGTATTGCTGCCCAGACCTATTTCTCAAGTATTGTGTGTTCGGCTATCACCGAGGAACTGTCGGATGCCGCTATTGAGGAACTGACACAGATTCTGCGCGATAACCACAAGCTGAAGGATGATGCTGATGACGACTTTACCATCCGTTCGCAGGCAGAGATGATGGAAACCATGTCGAGCACAATGGACACTGTGACCATCATCCTTGTGGTGGCTGCAGCTTTCTCACTGCTTGTGGCTGGTATTGGTATCATGAATATCATGCTCGTGAGTGTGACGGAGCGCACGAAGGAAATTGGTCTCCGTATGGCCGTCGGTGCCACAGGACCTGTCATATCCTTACAGTTCCTGATCGAGTCGGTGCTGATATCTGTGACAGGAGGTTTGATAGGTGTGATCGTTGGCGTAGGAGCTAGTGCGTTCGTTTCGTCGTTCGGTATGCCTTCGAGTGTCCCTGCCTGGAGTATCTACGTGTCGTTCCTGGTATGTGTGTTCATCGGCGTATTGTTCGGATATATACCAGCACAGAAAGCTGCTAATATGGACCCGATTGAAGCAATAAGACATGAGTAAATTCTTCTCAATGAATAAGCATCTGGCAGGAGCATGCCACATTACGCTCTGGGCCTTCATGTTCCTGTCGCCTCTTACATTCTGGAGGGGCACAGGAATTACGCTTGGACAGTATCTGATGTACTGTCTCGACCCGCTGTGCCTGATGATTGTGTTCTATCTGAACTACCTGTATCTGGCACCAAAGCTCTTTGTCTCAGGCAAACACCGATACGACCTGCTTATAAACCTGGTACTGGTCATATCGTTAGGTGTCATGCTGCACTACTGGAAGGAATATACTAACGAGATCTATCCCGTTCCAGGCCGACATCCGGATGCTATCGACGACTTTACACGTACGCTGCGTGACAGCCTGAACCTAGCAATCTTTGCCGCAGGATCGACTGCGTTGGCATTGGCACGCCGATATACTACGGCTGCTCAGAAACTGCAGGAGTCAGAGGCTGCACGAGCCAAGAGCGAGTATCTAAATCTACGCTCACAGATTAACCCACACTTCCTGCTGAACACATTGAACAACATCTATGCGCTAACCGCTATCGACCAGACACGTGCGCAGGAGGCCATTCAACAGTTGTCGAAGATGCTGCGACACATGCTTTACGACAATCTGGATAGCGAGGTGCAGTTATGCGACGAGGTGCAGTTTATCGAAAACTATATCAACCTAATGAAGATAAGATTATCGGAGAATGTGGATGTGAAGTTTGTATCAAAGATTGGTAGCCCCACCATAAAGGTTGCACCACTAATCTTTATCTCGCTTGTTGAGAATGCATTTAAGCATGGCATCAGTCCTACAAAGCCCAGTTTTGTGCATATAAACATCGTGGCGATCTCTGATGAAATATCTTTTACGATTAAGAATTCAAACCATCCGAAGACGAACCAGGACCGCAGTGGCCATGGCATCGGACTGAATCAGGTTCAGCGCCGTTTGGAACTGGCATATCCTGATTGTTACATCTGGAATAAAGGTGTTTCTGAAGATGAAAGTATTTACACATCAACTATTAGAATAAAACTATGATTATTACTTGTGCTATTATCGACGATGAGCCTTTGGCAGCTGGTCTGCTGGAGAGCTACACTAAAAGAACTCCTTATCTGGAACTGAAGGGCTCCTATAACAGTGCCATTCTGGCTATGAAGGACCTGCGTGAAAACCCTGTACAACTTCTTTTCCTGGATGTGCAGATGCCAGAGTTAAGCGGCTTGGAATTTGCAAAGATCCTGCCCAAAGAAACGAAAGTGATTTTTACTACAGCCTTCTCACAATATGCGTTAGAAGGGTATAAGGCTAATGCACTCGACTATCTGTTGAAACCTATCTCCTATGAGGATTTCCTGTTTTCTACAGACAAGGCGCTTGAGTGGTTTGCTATGAGTATGAAGCAGGATACTTATAGACGTGACCGTTTTATGATGGTGAAGAGTGATTACAAACTGCAACGCGTCTGCTTGGATGATATTCTTTATATTGAAGGACAGAAGGACTATGTATGTTTCTTCATGAAGAATGGTGAGACTGTGATGTCGCTGATCTCGATGAAAAGACTTGATGACTACCTTCCGAAACCGGAATTCTTGCGCACACACCGTTCGTATATTGTCCACATGCCGGAAGTACTGTTAGTTGATCGTTTCCGTATTGTGTTCGGTGATGTTATGGTGCCCATTTCCGAAAACTACAAGGAAGAAGTGCAGACTTATTTCGACCAACATACTTTAGCATAATAAACAGAAAGTGTAGAAAACGTAAAAGGTAAAATGAAAAGTGCATCTTGCAAAAGGGTGCCTAAGGCGATTCCTATTTGCAAATAAATATAAAAAATGCATGTGGCTTTGTATTTTTTACCTTTTACGTTTTCGCCTTTCTACTTTTTTTGTTATCTTTGCACTCGGTTAGGCCGAAATTACTCATTTTTTAAATAAAACAATTATGGTAAACTACAAGGATTTAGGTCTCGTTAATACTCGCGAGATGTTTAAGAGAGCAGTAGCCGGAGGCTATGCTATTCCCGCTTTCAACTTTAATACAATGGAGCAGATGCAGGCCATCGTGATGGCTGCTGTTGAGACAAAGTCTCCTGTTATCATGCAGGTTTCAAAGGGTGCTCGTAACTACGCCAACGCT